>JARRLM010000175.1:0-9055 GCA_037386985.1 Acidobacteriota bacterium
TGCAATAGCAGTCTGTTGAAAATTACTTCCAATTATCTCGTTGACACCTATTGTAAACCTTATATCTCCTTTATTCCGTATAATATAGACTGGATATGTGTTAGTAATTGTCCAGATACGCCGTTCTGGGAAACTATGAATGGCAAAGGATAGATAACGCGTTATCCGGAATTGCTAGCCATGCCTCTTTAAAGCCACTTGGACGAGTAGCAGGATTTGCCTCCATCTGAATCAGGTCCATAATGCACGGCCTGAAATGGCGTCCCGTTTGCGTCCCATTTGGGTTGTTAAGGTTTGGTAATCTTTGGTAGGCGTCGACCAACGAAACCGGACTTAAATCGTTGAATTTGTTAATATTTGGTAGGATTTGGTAAGGTGCTTATACTGGACTGAAAATCCGTGTGTCGACGGTTCAATTCCGCCCCCCGGCACCACCTCCAAAACCGCGTCCGTCAAGTACTTGCGCTTATTTCGCAGCTTCTCAGATAACCCCGAAATACTCTCAAAATACCCCTGCTGTGCCCAAAACTGTGTCCGCGAGAAACTCACTCTATCCAACTCCAGCTAACTGGAACCAAAATAGGGGAAATTGAAATGGTATAATTTGCCAAAGGTTAGCCTTCCAAGGTTTTAAGATGGCCAGACTAAACATTAACGGAACAAAGCTTGAATACTTTGAAAATGGCAGTGGAGAATCCACAATTTTCGTTCATGGGTCCGCAAGCGATTATCGAACATGGCATTTCCAGCAGGATGAATTTGCACAGCACTTCCGAACCATAACTTATAGCCGACGATATCACTGGCCGAACAAGTTCATAGCCGAGGGCGTGGACTATTCTATGAAAACTCAGGCTGACGACCTGGAAGCGCTTGTCCGAATGCTTGATGCAACACCTGCAAATCTCGTCGGCCATTCCTATGGCGCCTTTCTCTGCCTGCTGACTGCTATCAGTCAACCTAATTCAGTGCGCACTCTTGTTTTGGCCGAACCACCTGTCGTCACTTTATATGTAAGCAACAAACCTAAGCCTATCGAGATCTTTAAGTTATTTCTAACCTCTCCGCGCACTGCTATCGCCGTTTTAAGTTTTGGAGTAAAAGGGGCCATGCCCGCAGCGAATGCCTTCAAGAAGGGGGACATGGAAAAAGGCATTCGGATATTCGGAGATGCGGTTTTCGGCAAAGGCGGCTATGATCGCATGCACGAAAAACAAAAAGCGCAGGTTTGGGACAATATTTCAAACGTGAAAGCGGAATTGCTGGGTTCCGGATTCCTACAGATTGAAAAGGATTCAATATCCACTGTCTCGATACCGACTCTGTTAGTTACAGGAAAACACAGCCCACATCTTTTTCATTATATGATTCAAGATCTCGCAACATTATTGCCTAATTCCCAGGTTCTGGAAGTTCAGGGCGCTTCGCACTTGGTACATGAAGATAATGCTCAAGCTTTTAATTCAGCTGTTTTGTCTTTTCTTGCAAAATCATACACTTCCTGATTATCGAGCCGTGTTGAAAATAAAGTCAGTTACCGAATGCAACAACCCGCTCAGCAGGAATGCATCCGGTTCCACACATCTTGTAGTAAATGTTGCCCGGGTGATCACTTTAATGTTTTTTCCCTGTAACTATATGTGCTGATGTTCTGAAAAAGACCGCTCCATGTTCATCAACATATGGACTGAGTATTTCTTCGGCCTTTTCCATTATGGTTAGAATCTGTGTTTCGGTCAGGACTACGTCCATAACCGGAAGCCAACCTCTCAGATCGGCTTCCACCATATCACGTATGCTCGGGAAACAGGCTGTGCCGGAGTGGGTTTTAACCTCTACTGAAGCCGTTCCCGCCTTTTTAAATAAATCTGCCAACTTATTCCTGTCTCCCAGTCGAAATGGAGCGCTTAAAGCATTGCATGCTTCTTCTCCGGCGATTTGTTCAACCAGTTCCGCTTCTTTCATGTATGCCGGCATATAATCGATTAAATCCCAAACCGCAATGGCCAAACCGGCGTCAGGTTTCAACACGCGAAGCATTTCGGTAATGGCTTGTTCACGACTACGAAAGAACATGAGCCCAAACTGGCTGACGACGGCATCGAAAGATTCATCTTGAAATGGAAGTTTCTCTGCTATTCCTTGCCTCCAATCGATACTGGGATTGGTTTTTTCTGCAACTGCCAGCATTCCGGGATTGGGATCTAATCCAACTACGGAGCCATGGTATCCGACACGTTCGGCAACCGCTTGAGCGAGCACTCCTGTACCACAAGCAACATCAAGAATCCGATGATCGGGCTCTATCATTATTGCTTTTAATACCCTGGGAGCCCATTCGCTGAATAATCCCTTAACAAACAGTTTCTCGTAGGCTGTTGCGGCCGCAATTTGTTCTCTGGAGGCTGTCTCTGCATTAAACATTGTATGTCCTTTGATGGTCATGCAACCGACTGTATCTTCCTCAATTTTACCGTTAAATAACGGATATTTAATTCAAATAAGTAGCTGTCATAAGCTGTGCCCGCGGGAAACTCAGTCTATCCAACTCCAGCTAAGTGAAACCAAAATGGAGGGAATTTAAGTGGGCGATTAGTTTAAAACCGGAATGATCTGGTTAAGGTAAGAGCCGTGCCATTGCTCTGCTTATCGCTGCCATAGGCCGATCTGGACATCGCCGAGAATATAGATCGCCCATGTACCGGTTTCGCCTTGTCGGGTAGGAGGGTACGCGATCGCTGCACCAGCTGCTTCGGCTTCCTCAACGGCTCTCGCAATGTCTTCAACTTCCAGATACGTTCGGATGATCGGCTGTTCGTGCTGAGCCAGCGGTGCACGCACTCCGATCAGACTTCCGTCCGGAGCCTCGGCGACTCGCGCCTGTCCGAGGTCGGCCGCCGCCGGACCAAACGACAACCCGTGCATCTGTTCCAACGCTGCACACTGCGCTCCTACGTCGTGGCTCACGATCTCCAGGTAGTGAATACGCACATTCGACTGTCTATTCAGTCCTGGCTTCCCTGTCATTTGGCAACTGGTGAGCAGAGTTATCGCTGCGGTTACGAGGAAGCCGCACGTGGTGTGTTTTATTCGCCTCATGTCCCTCCATCTCAAACCGCGACGGTAACCGCCACCAGAGGCGCGGGCTGTCCATCGAGAGTTGATAGGTACCGATTGATCGCCTCCGGGCTCGCGGAAACATGTACGGTCTAACGCCGGGCATAACCGGTGAAAAATGCGTCAGCATTATTCATCCGTGTTCATGCCCTTGTTCTGTCGTGTATTCAGGAGCATTTATTCCGAAACGGTTGTCAACGTGTTGGCATCCCGGAATGTTTGCCACCGACCATCACGCTTCTCCAAAATCGAAAGTGAATGCCCCGCCATCTTTGTGGCCGGATCTCCATTTTTGGGAGACATCACGAGGGTTGTTTCAACCCAAAGATAGGCATGACCACCAAATACCTTCAGTTCCCGAATCTTGCTATCGAGATCAAATTCAAACGGGGATTCTTCAGGTGACCCCCCTGCAGCAGCCTCAGCAAATGCTTTCTTGCCCATCTCGCCAACTCCGGGCACCAAAAACACAGCATCATCGGCAATGCATTGATGGGCTAACTCTAGATTTCCTTCAGTCGTAGATTTTATCCAATTATCAAATAGATCTCGAATCTCTTGTTCATCACTCATCATCCGACCTCCAGAAAATTGAGTACATCCCATCCCAGAAATTAAGAGTCCCACAAGTAACAAACGAAATGACATGACACATCCCTTTCATTTAGAAAGCGTGCAGTATGCCTTTAGGTGAATGACAGAACAACGAATATACAGTCTGTATAAACCAGAAAAAATAAATATCATATTCCTCTATCGTAATGACGATCTTAACACTTTCGATCTGTTGGCAGGCAAGCATTTCACTCAGGCTTCTCCCTTGCTTTCCCTTGAGTCATTGGCCGCAATCCCGCACAATACACGTACCCTGTTCTCCGAAGGCAAGGAAGATACCTCCGAGAAGCCAGGAGATATATCGAGTGGAGGAGGCGAGATAAAGGATGTGGGTTCCTGGTGGCGAGCGAAGTGGTGGTGTTACTCAATCCCTTTCGCTCGAAGTGCATCGTGAAGAAGGTTGTTGCCGTCGCATCGATAGCAATGATTTTCCACTCCTGAAGGGATATTGCTTGCCGCGAAGATTTCTGCTCCTTCACGAACTACATCGGCAAACCATGCAGCTGTTGGAGCGCGATGCCCGGATAGCTGTGATCCAGGATTTGGAGACCAACGACGTTTGCCCCTATATCTGCAAGCCAACGGAATCCGTCCAAAAGGCTCTCTCTCGGTTCCAGACCCATTACGAACACAGCATATACATTCCCTTCACCGAAGACCTTAACTGCGCTTTGTATGGATCTCATGAAATCTGAGTGAGAAGTAACTTCTGACTTTCCCGGGCAGATTGCCTGATACAATCGGTCATTCCAAATCTCTATGCTGAAACCAATAGCTTGGATGCCAGTGTCATAGTATCGCTGGATATCATCTCCTTTAGCTGGAGAGGGTAAAATGGTGCCTGGTACACGATCCAATCCTATCCCTTCACGGATGGCTGCAATGATATCGCTAACTAGATTGATTTCACGCTCAGCGCTGAAACATCCACCAGTTAATAAAATGTGCTTGACTCCCCCTTCAGCCCAGGCGGCTCTTGCGACTTCACCTATGGCTTCCACTTGCTTCCGCTTCAATACTGAGTTGTATGTTTGTGAGGTTGAGACAAGATTACAGAACAGGCATTCCTTGTGATGAGCGAAGTGACTACAATAGTTCTGGTAACAAAAAAACAGACAGTCGGCTCCCCCTATCTGTCCTATGCGAACCATCATATCTTCTGCTGAAGTTTTCAGATCATAAAAAGCGGGGCGTGATAGCCATTCTACCTCACAGATTTCATCACTGCCATTGAAGAGTTTTAGTTTTGAATCCATCATACGCACTTGGTAATGAGATATTGAGTTGAGGCGAAACTGTACAATAGTGCCATCAGGAAGGAGGAAATCATCCGGTAACATCATCCCTACATGGTTTTCGAAATCCCAGCCGAATAGACCGTGGTTTTGCTCCTTGAAACAGGTCCCAAGTCCCTCAAGAGCCGTCTTCTCCACAGCAATACCTTCTACCAACAAATCAGCTTTCAACTTCAGGAAATCCAGTTTACTCATCTTTCACCCTTTCATAGGATGTCTCAATTGGGAGACGGAAAGATCTTTTTTCCGTCCGTAAAACGACCAGAGTTTCCACTTTCTGAACGGCAGGCATATCGAGTAATTCATCAAGCACAAAATTCCGATAGGACCCTATGTCGGGAGCCACAATTTTCAGAAGATAATCCCAGCTGCCTGTGATGTTGTAACATTCCAGTACCCAACTTGTATCCTGAGTTCGCTCCACGAATGCCTCTGCCATTTGGCGATTGTGAGGAGACAGAGTTATGAAAGTAAATGCCACTGTTTCAAGCCCGACCTTCTTTTCATCAACGATAGCAACTGTTTGTTGAATGACACCTTCTTCCCGAAGTCTTCGAGTGCGACTCAGGCAGGGTGAAGGTGATAACTTCACCTTGTTAGCAAGCGTGGCATTGGGAAGCGCCCCATCTTGTTGCAGTATGTTTAAAATAGCCTTGTCTGTTGAATCCAGGTTTTGAGCATTGTTCATTATTAGCTTAAGCTCCAATATATTATATTGAACAATTGTTAATATAAAGCATTATATGCTGATATAAAAGAGAAAATAAGAATAATATGCCTTTGGTGTGAGGAATTTCTTTCCTGAACAATTTAAAGAGTCATTTGTTAGAGAGCCCTCTCCGTCGGCTTTCCTTGCTTCAGAGGCTGCAATACGGCCCAATATACGTACCCTGTTCACCGAGGGCAAGGAAGATACCTCCGAGAGGCCGGAAGATATATCCGGTGAAGAAACAAGATAGGGCAATTGGTGTCGATGTGATGGAAATAACGTTAGCCTGTGGACTTTTAGGAAGAGGATGGGGAAGAAACAGCTGCCTGTTGAAGTTGACCGACCTCCAAGGTTCCTGTTGAAGCGTCACCAGCGTACACAGCGTTACAGAGTGCCGGGTAACAGGTTGCTTCACTTTCTAGGAGGTCGGCGGAAGGAGACCAGGTTGCGGGGCACCGTGAAGTCTTTGTAGCCGTCAAGATCTGAAGTAGTGGCGATTTGCCGATAGCCCAGCTTTGTAAACTTCCGGATGTACTTGGGGCTTGCAGTTGAGATGATCCAGCCGTCATCGGCATCTGAGGTTCGGACTATTGTTTCTCGTTCTTCACGGGTGAGGTCCATTTCCAAGTCCTCTTCCCCTCCCGACTTTCTCTTATACCCCTCACCTCCATGTGGGATGAAAAAAGGCCGCCTGGCCGCTGCCCCTTCCTTTCCTTATCGGATGTCAGGATAAGAAGAAGAGGAGGCTTAATTCCCGCCGAAATGAAGATGACAGGAGGTTCGAATTATCAGACTACCCTCGCCATGGTGGCGTTACTGTGAGGTACATCCCGTTAACGAGGAGCCGTAGTCCCAACGGTAAGACTGGATCCGGGCATGAATCCGATAGCCTGAACATCTCGCCTCTTGCTGGCTGCGTCTACGTTGACCTGTTTAACGAAGGCTCTGTGGCGTGTCAGTATTCTATTTACTTGGCTATTCTGTTCTCCTATTCTTAAAATCAACTCAGAACAATAAGTTCCAATGCTGCGGAAACACTCAACAGGATTTAAGCAAAATGAATACTCGAACAGCTTTTAAAATCATGCTGTGTGCAATATTGGCCTACTTTGCTGAATTCTATTTGTTCAAAATTACCAATATTCAGTTCTTTGATCCTGGCGATGATGTACATTTTATTATTTTCTATGGTTTAGTATTTTTTACTATTTCATTGATTCTCGCTTCTGCCCTTTCAGGCGTATTAGGATTCTTTTCTATGAAAAAATATGTATCCATATGGGTTTTTCTGGGAATATTTTTTGCTGGTGTCGCCTGTTCGATTTACTATCTGTATGTTCTGTGGCAGTCCTACCATTTTTACAGTCTACTCTAATAATTGCCTAGAGATTTGCCTTTGTAACCTCACGTAAGCCCCGATCTATCAAAACCCCTGTCAGTTGTGAGCCTGGAGAACGAGGCACTCTCTGGGCTCGCTTTTATCTTAATTGTTTCATTTGCTTACTTTCACTATTGTCTGCTTTTTGCTTCGAGTTCTACTGAGAGGAAACCACAGTATCAGGAGTTTTGAAATCATCACCTTCATTTTTGGCAAGTAGAATCTGAAGTGATTGCAGGCAAGTCTTCAACGGTCCTTCCTTCTTCATAAGACGTGACAACATAATACCACCTTCGATATCGGCTACAATCATACAGGAGAGTCTTTCCGCCGGAATGTCGGCGCGGATTTCTCCAGATTTCTGGCCTGCGTCGATAACAGCGGTAATTTTCGATAACCACTTTTCAAACATCTCTTTGACCACCTCTAAATGTGGTGCATTGGAATCGCTCATCTCAAGTGCCGTATTGCCCCAGAGACAACCGCCGACGAATCCCGAAGCACCTTGTTTTTTCAACACAGCGGCAAAAAAACGTCCCAGACTTACCAGTGGCGTGTGAGGATCCAGGCAGTCATCCAGGAAAGCAATAAAACCATCCCTTTCACAGTTGAGTACAGCAAGCCCCAAATCATCCTTACCTGGAAAGTGATGATACAAGGCGCCTTTCTTCAGACCTGTCGCCCGTAAAACAGTGCTGACAGATGTCCTGGAAAAGCCCTGACAGCGAGCAAGGCGTGTTGTTTCCTCAAGTAGTCTCTTTCGTGTTGACTCACCTCTACGCATAAATTTCACAACTCCTTTTTGCTTTACAAACCGACCGGTCGGTATGTATTATAGTGGCCTGATTCTTGTGGGCGCAAGTTTTTCTCCTCTGAAAGGCATTTCAAAACTTTTTGGAACAGGAGAAAGAAGAATGAACAAACTGTTTGAACCTTTCATTGCTTTTGCCATTATGTTGTCCATACTTGTTGTTCCTGCCCAATCTCAAAATAAGCCCAAACCAGATCTTAAACAGTTGGTGGCCCATAGAATCGTCGATGATGGAGCACCGAAGGTCGGCGATATTGCGCCTCTTTTCAAACTGGATTTGAAGTTCAACGATTTCGATAATGAGAAAAGTATCGATCTCAAAGAGCAAATCGGCAAACATCCCATAATCTTGATTTTTGGCAGTTACACCTGACCCCCTTTCAAGAGCCAGGTCGGCACTCTTGAACAACTTTACCTGGAATATGGCGATATCGTAAAGATGTTTGTAGTGTACGTTCGGGAAGCTCATGCAGCAGACAGCAGCTGGCCCGTTGACTATGCGACGGAACAGAATATAACCGAACCTAAAAGTTACGAGGAACGATGTACCGTGGCGGAACGCCTTGTTGCCGACGGCGAACTCACTATTCCCTGTCTCATCGATGAAATGGACAATGCCGTCAACGATCTTTACAAAGGACATCCCACAAGGATTTTTTTAATTCGCAAAGACGGGAAGCTGGGAGTTGCAGGCGGACCGGGCCCATTCGGCCTTGTGCCCTCTATAGACGCTACACAAAAATGGCTGAAAGAATACAGGCAAACCGGAATAGAGCCGCAAATAGGTACGAAGTAAGCCCTGTCAAAACAGGCACAGGAATTTTAATCAGGGCAAAGGTGATATGTGCAATGAACAAGTCCGTTTAGTATTTGTAGAACGCATCCACACCGGAGCCTGCTGCAGCGAACATGAACCATAGGATTAAGGCCCCACACGGTAATATGTTTCTACCCACAGTTCAGCGAAAAAGAAAACAGTCCATCAGGATACGGAGATTTAACACATTGAACCTATTCATAAAAACAGCAAATAAAATCTGGCCAGTTCTACCACTGCTATTCTTTTTCAGCCTTCCTATAAAAGCACTGCAACAGCAGAACCAGGTCTTCGACAGGTGGGATCCCACAGA
>JARRLM010000175.1:9067-10607 GCA_037386985.1 Acidobacteriota bacterium
AGGTCTTCGACAGGTGGGATCCCACAGATGAAGGTATGAAAACCGGCCCGGGCGTCGGAGAAACCGTCCCAAAATTCCAAGCTATGGATCAGTACGGCAGACTCATGCGCTTTCAGGACATTACAGGCCCGAACGGTGCCTTAATTCTTATTTACCGGTCCGCCGATTGGTGACCGTTCTGCAAAACGCAGCTAGTTGAGCTGCAACAGTCTCTGGGAAAATTCCGGAAACAGGGATTGGGTGTTGTGGGTATAAGCTATGACAATCCCAAAGTTTTGAAGCATTTTGCCGATCGCATGGGAATAACCTATCCCTTATTGTCGGATGTCAATTCCAAAATAATCCGTTCCTTTGGACTTCTGAATACGAATATTCCTGAAGATCATATGTTTTACGGCATCCCGTTTCCTGGAACCTATATTGTTGATTCCAGCGGCAAAGTTGTATCCAAATATTTTGAACAGTGGCATCGCCAACGTTTTACCGCCGACACCATCCTAATAAAGGAGTTCGACATTGGAGCGGATCGCAAAATCGAAGTTCGGACCGATCACCTGAAGATCGATGCTTTCGCTTCGCAATATGCAGTAAGACCAGGAAACCGGATTTCAATCATTCTTGACATTGAACTACCCGAAAACATGCATATCTATGCCGAGGGAGCTGAAGGATATACCCCTGTATCCCTGAATATCCAGGAGGATCCGGTACTTAAGATCCACGATCCCGATTATCCGGATGCAAAAATCATGTATCTGGAAGCGATTAAAGAACGCGTCCCGATTTATGAACACAGGGTGCGGATCAGCCGCGATGTAACCGTATCCCCGGGATATCGCCCCGGTGATCTTACAATTTCAAGAGCACACTGGGCTATCAAGCCTGCGACGAAGCATACTGTTATCTGCCTGTTGAAGTCCCTATAAAATTCGAACTGAAAGTACAACAGCATGATTTTGAACGCGCTCCGGATTCTATACGTAATTAGTCTGACCTATATCGGTCACTAAGTTTGAGCACTGAAAGTTTGAACACACAGGGTAAAGTACAAACAAGGAGGTTATCTAATGCTTATGCGTTCCGTAATTTGCTTGATGATCCTAGGAGTTTCAGTCTCCGTTTATGCCCAGGAGAAACGAGATACTGCACAAACAACAATTGAGGGGACACGTGTGACCATCGAATATGGAAGCCCCGCTCTTAAGGGAAGGAGTCTGAAGGATCTTATGAAACAACTTCCAACTGACAGGATATGGAGAGCGGGCGCGGGCGCAGTTACGACACTTGAGCTGGAAAGCGATCTTATGATCGGTGGTAATAAAGTATCTGCCGGGAAATACTCCCTCTATATGTATTGCCCCGAAGATGGCGACTACGCACTGGTTATCAACAGAGATCTCGGACTGCCACTAGGTGAGATTATTCCCAATGCTCCTCCGGAACGAGCCAAGCAACCTTACCCGCACTTCTGGAATTACAGTGGAGATATCGGAGACAAAGAAGTGGCAAGGATTCCTCTGAAGCAGATTGGATCATCAAA
>JARRLM010000176.1:0-4886 GCA_037386985.1 Acidobacteriota bacterium
ATTCGGGCACGGTCACACTGGCAGTATCGTCAATAAAGATTTTGGTCTCGGAGAAATCCCCGGATGCGCGACTAAGCTTGTTCCAATCCTCTTTACTCAAAAAGCCTGTATTGATTCTGTGGGCATCGATACGGGCCTCACTGCAAAGAAGCCTCTTTACCAGCTGCTCCTTGCTCATTTCCAGGCTGAAAATACCTACGGATTTATGTTGTCTTATGGCAACGTGTTCCGAGATGTTGAGACAGAAACTTGTTTTTCCCAGACCGGGTCGGGCAGCCACGATAATAAGATCCGATGGGTGCAACCCGGCCAGTATCCGGTCAAGATCGGTAAAACCTGTTTCAAGGCCGGTGACAGGTGCCTTCCTGTTGGACAACTCCTCAATTTCTTTAAAGACATCGCTTACAATGGGAACAATTGAGGTAAATCCGGAACGAAACTGCTGGTTGGCGATATCGAACACGGCCTTTTCAATATGCTGCAGTATCTCCTGTGCCGGCTCTTCATCCTGATAACTGCGGGACATAGTTTCGTTGGAAATTTGAATCAGGCGGCGCAGCGTAGACTTCTGCCTTACGATCTGCGCGTAGTACTCGATGTTCATAGCCCTGGGCAGGCCGTCGGTCAAGCTTGCAAGATATGCTGCACCCCCGACACTTTCGACCTCGTTGGCGCGCTGGAGTTCCTCCTTAAGCGTAACAAGGTCGATCGGCTGGGAGTTGTTTGCCAGATCGAGCATTTTCTCGAATATGCGTCGGTGGCTTTCCAGGTAGAAATCCTGGGGTTTCAGGTTGTCGATGACCGACAGCACGGCGGTATCGTCGAGAAGGATAGCCCCCAGGATAGAGCGTTCCGCCTCCAGATTGTTCGGAAGAACTTTTTCCAGGCTGATGTCTGCCATTTCGAATGACGAGGTACGAATATAAATATGGGTAAGAAAATTCACCGGTGGCATCATCCCAATGCACGGATGATGCCACCGTAATCGGTAATTTTATGAAGCGTACTTCATTTTTATGAAGCGTCTTCAGGTTCGGATTCCACAACAACCTTTATGGGAACTGTAACCTCACGGTGCAGGCGAATGGATACCTGGTACTCTCCGACTGTTTTGATTGGCTCGTCCAGCTGGATCTTGCGCTTGTCGATGTCGATCTTATGAGCGACCAGGAAGTCCGCTATATCCATAGCCGTAACGGATCCATAAAGCGATCCGCCTTCGCCGGTTTTGCGCTTTAGGTTCGCCGTCAGCTTGACAATATCCTGGGCTATCAGGTCCGCAGCTTCCTTCTCATGGAAATCGCGCCTTGCCTGTGTCTGTCTTTCCTGCTCAACAATTTTAATATTTCCCGGTGTCGCTTCCGTCGCGATCTGTCGTGGGATCAGAAAGTTTCTCCCGTAACCGGGGGCTACTTTGACAATATCGCCGGCTTTGCCCAGTTTTTCGACGTCCTGTTTTAAAATGACCTTCATGTTTCACCCTCTGGAAAGAATCTTAGTCAGAAACGAATGGAAGGATAGCGATGTGTCTGGCTCTTTTGATAGCTTCTGCGAGCAATCTCTGGTGTGGCGAGCAGACTCCGCTGATCCTTCTGGGCAGAATTTTCCCTCGTTCAGGAATGAAATGACCGAGAAGTTTCCCATCTTTAAAATCGATATAGGTTATTTTTTCCGCGCAGAATTTACAAACTCTTTTGCGCCGAACACTGAACCTCTTTGGACCTGGCATAGTAATTTAGCCTTTCTACCTTGAAGGATCAGAAACAGCAGTTCCGATCCTTATGAACTCTATGGATTGTCTGAAAGATCCTTTTCTTCCGACCCGATAACGGGTGAAGATTCGGGAAGCACCCGTGCCGACGATTTCTTCTGCCTCGCTGCTTTAATTTTTTCAGAACGCTTGAGAGCATGGTCGATACGCACTGAAATAAAACGAAGTATATAATCTGTGACCCTGAAACGGCGTTCCAGCTCAGCAATCGCGCCGCCGTCCCCCTCAATGGTCAGAACCACATAATAGCCTTCCCGAAAGCGCTTAATTTTATAAGCTAAGGATTTCTTCCCCCAGTTGTCAACTTTGACCACTTTGCCGTTTTTGCTTTCAATCACAGTCTGGATGTGATTGATAAAGCCTTCCAGCTCCTCGCTGGCTAAAGTGGGAGCGGCAACAAAAACCACTTCGTAATTTCTCACGATTTTCTCCTTACTGCGTCATGCATTAAATATCGTCATTGTTTTGGAAACACCGTCTCTGAGTATTGATTTTACGGCACTCCCGGATTTGATGATCATTCCATCCAGCTCTGCCTGTTTTCCCGGAGGGAAATCCGATAGAACAAAGTCTATCTTGTCATCGGGCATCTGTTCTTCACCTATTCCCATTCGTACGCGCATAATTTCTTCGGTATTAAAAACCTTCAGGATGGACTCAAGTCCATGATGTCCGCCTGCTGAACCCCTCTGGCGAATGCGAATGCGGCCTAAAGGTAAATCCAGATCGTCGTATAACACCAGAAGGTCTTCTGTACTTCGTTTGAGAGCTGTCATCAAGGCGTGTACGGCCCTTCCGCAATGATTCATATATGTTAACGATTTTGCCAGTAGTACAGGACGATTGCTTAATTCAATCCTGCAGATACGGGACAGCAAAAAAGTCGACCATTTGCCGTTCGTCTGCCGGGCAAGGACATCGATCGCCCGGAACCCTACATTATGCCTATTCCATTGATACCGTTCTCCGGGATTTCCCAGCCCGACAATAACCGCGTCGATATCCCTAGCATCAAATTCACACGCATCCGACATCATTCACCACTGGACCCAGTATCCGAAATCCTTATTGAATCGTTACACATCCTCCAGTGACTGAACCCGTTTTGCCTCAAAACCCGGCAGGAAAAACGGATCAGGACTTCTTCTCTTCCTCTTCGCTTTCTTCTGAAGGTTTACCCTTTTTGATAACTTCGGGTTCTTCGGCTTCAGCAGCGGCTTCTTCTTCCACCACAGGCTCTTCTTCCTTAACCGGAGGAATAATGGTCACGACCACCACTTCCGAATCGGATAGCACTTTGACTTTAGGATCCACTTCGATATTGTTCACTCGAATGTAGTCGTTAATATCCAGATGGCTGACATCCACCTTGATCGATTCCGGAATGTCTGAAGGCAGGCATTCCACTTCAATGGATCGAGTGACGAAATCCATGATACCGCCGCCGATTTTCACTCCCACGGGTTCGCCTACAAGTTCTATGTTGACGGCCAATTGCAACTCGCGATCCATGGCAATCTGGATAAAGTCAACATGGATGAGTTCTCCCTGCACGGGGTCGAGCTGATAGTCCTTCACCATTGAATTGTTCTGTGCAGAACCATCCACATTTATTGTGAAAATTGAATTGCGACCGCTTTCCGAATGGAGAATATCTTGGACTATTTGAGGGTCCACGGAAATCGCGATCGATTCTTTCCCCGGGCTGTACAGGACGGCAGGAATTATGCCCGAATTACGGAGCCTCCTGTTGACGTTTTTCCCGCCCGGGGTGCGCATTTGTGCTTCGATTACGTTTGTTGGCATGAAATCCAACTCCTTCCTGGGGAGCGTTCAGGTCCTGAAATGTTCGCGGCATGAATGCGGCGATGACTCTAAAGCTCGATGATTCAGAACTCTATACAAAAAGATTACTGACACTCGTTTCTTTGTGAATGCTCTGTATAGCTTTACCCAACAATTCGGCAACGCTTAACACGGTCATATTCGGCAGCAGTTTGGATCCGTTCAGGGGTACCGTGTTGGTAAGAATAATTTCTTCAATAGGCGATTTTTCAAGTCTTTCCAGCGCCGGTCCGCTAAGAACTCCGTGGGTCGCACAGGCAAAAATTCTCTTCGCTTTTTTCTTTCGGAGAGCTGTGGCCGTATTCAGCAGAGTTCCTGCAGTATCGATCATGTCGTCAATGATAATAATGTTTCTTCCGCTTACCTTCCCGATAACATGAAGGATTTCGGCTTCATTCGGTTTGGTGCGGCGCTTATCCATAATAGCCAAAGCTGCGTTGAGTCGCCTGGCAAATG
Source organism: Acidobacteriota bacterium (assembly GCA_037386985.1). Classification (GTDB taxonomy): domain Bacteria; phylum Acidobacteriota; class UBA6911; order UBA6911; family UBA6911; genus UBA6911. Next base: position 4,073 of record JARRLM010000176.1, read on the forward strand.
CCCTGGTTCGTTCCACTCCTCCTGCGTCGGGTGAAACGAGGGTGAGATCCGGTATGTTCTGTTTCTTCAGGTACTCGATCAGAACAGGGGCTGCAAATAAATGATCCACCGGGATATCGAAAAAGCCCTGAATTTGACCCGCATGCAGATCCATCGCCAGGATCCGGTCTGTACCGGCGGCTGTGAGCAGATCCGCAACCAGTTTTGAGGAGATAGGAACGCGGGGTTTATCCTTTCGGTCCTGCCTTCCATATCCATAATAGGGGATTACGGAGGTTATGCGGGAAGCGGAGGAACGCTTGAAGGCGTCGATCATAACCAGCAGTTCCATAAGATTGCTGTTCACCGGGCTGCAGGTCGGCTGAATAATAAAAACATCCTTGCCGCGGACATTCTCCAGAATCTGACAATACAACTCACCATCGCTGAAAACGCTCAGGTTTATCTTGCCTAGAGGAATTTTCAGGTACTTGCAGATCTGTTGCGCTAAAGGCTGATTGGCGTTTCCGGAAAATATTTTCAAATTTGAATTAATTTTTCTGCGCTCAGCGCTCATTATTCATTAACTCCTGGAAACTCTGCGATATGGCTGGGGCGGGAGGATTCGAACCTCCGAATGCAGGTGCCAAAGACCTGTGTCTTACCGCTTGACGACGCCCCAGCAGTAAACGAACACATCCGCACGCCTTCATGAAATCCGACGTCTACCCAAACATGCTGTGGAAATACTCAGTACGAGAAAGGGTCTTCGCCGGAAACACTTGCCAGGTCTCTCGTACTGCTGCACGCGAGACCGTAAGCGCTGATTCCTCGC
>JARRLM010000177.1:0-7491 GCA_037386985.1 Acidobacteriota bacterium
GGTGGCGCCCGGTCAGGTATGTCATGTTGTTGATTATCTGGTAGTTGTTCTGAACGTTTTTCTGCGGTGCGATATCGTTGGGCCCCACGTTCAGTCCCATATTATAGATCCAGATATTCGGATAACCCTGATACTCTTCCGGCACTTTATAGTCTTCTACATATCGGGAATAGGAAAGCCGCAGATCGTTCACCATTCTGGGAGAGAGGGTCCAGATATCGGTTAAGGAAAATTTGAGGGAATCGTCGGCCCTGTCGCCCGTAAACTGAGGCTGCGGCAGCATGGGATTCTGATTGAGGGACCGGTATCGATCGATTAAAAAGCGCGCTCGATACTGATGGCTGCCGGCATTGTAATCGATGTTGGTTTGAAACGCATGCCGGTTGTCGTAGTTTGGCGCAAAAAGCAGAACGTTGCCGATAGGGATATCTTGATCGTTTACGACGATTGTATCCGAGGCGGTTGAAGCCACCGGGAATTCCTGCAAAAGGTCCGCAACGGCAGAATTTGCCGCAAGCCCTTCCAGGATATCCATCCCGGCCTGGGTGGGGCCGAGAACCGTCACTCCGTTCGCTTCTTCACCCCGTGTGCTGTACTCGTAAGCGGTGAAGAAAAAAAGCTTGTCTTGAAGGATCGGCCCCCCCAGCGTCCCGCCGAGCCGGTTGTAGTCATAGCGCGGCTTGCCGTCAATGGAGCCTTCTTCGATAGCCTCTTTAGCCAGGTTGTCCAAGGCATTTAAGTTTCGATTTCGTGAATAATAAAAGGCACTACCGTGATAATCCTTAGTGCCGGACTTTGTAATGATATTGAAATGCCCGGCGGTGGAATGACCGTACTCCGCATCGAACTGATTGGATATGAGGTTGAGTTCGGCAACGGCATCCTGAATAACCGGCTGCATCGATTTTGGGTTTATGAGATAGTTGTTTTCGACTCCGTCAACGGTAAAAGTATTGTTTTCAGGCCTGTTACCACCAATCGCCCCACCCTCTCCGAGGAGACCGCCCTGCTGTGTCGTCGTGTTCGGCAATAAGACCGCCAAATTCAACGGACTTCCTCCGGGAACAGAATTGGGAATATCCAGAACCTCTTGCCTCTCAATCGTAGTGCCGATCTGTGAGGTTGTACTCGAAATCAGTTCAGCGCCTCCGACGACTTCAACATATGCCGTGATATCCCCGACTTCCAGTGTCGCGTCGGCTCGCGTGATCTGGTTGGCTGATACGGGAACATTCTTGATAACAAATTTCTTGAATCCCGAATATTCGACAGCAACGGTGTAACTGCCGATAAGCAGGTTGGGAAAAGAATAAATTCCCCGACTGCTTGTGACGGTATCAAGTTGTACCTGAGTTGATTCATTGGTCGCAGTAACCCGGGCATCGGGGATGATTCCCTCCTGGGCATCCTGAACAATACCACGCAGGGTTCCGCCAGTTGTTTGAGCACTTGCCGACATGGTGGTCAGCACAAGGATTGCAAACAGCACTACTGGGAAATGAAACAGTCTGAATAAGGTTTTCCTTGGCATACGCCTCCTTTTAAGTGACGATTCCCTTTACGAAGAGCGGGAAACTGATTCCCTGGAAACGAGCATCCTTAGTAGTAATAAAATTGCACGCAAATACTCTCTGTTTCATGCGCGAGGGGATCCTCTTATTAAATAAAGCGAGAAACAGGGACAAATCGGAACACGAGGCCTCACATTTATTTAATTAGATCGCGACATAATCCTAGCCGAATCCGCCAGGCAGCGCGGTGTCCGGTAAAAACCAATTCCTAAATCCTTAGTGGCGAGATCGAACTCTACGGGAGCCTTCTCTCAACAAATTAATGCACCCCGTGTTTCGGTTTACCTAGTCTGCATTACAAGGTTTTCGTCGGGAATCTCACCGCTCAAAACGGCCTCCAGCCATGCGCGCGCAAACCTCCAATCCCTCTTTACCGTCATCGACGATAATTGCAGAACTTCCGCAATCTCGTCCTCGGAAAGCCCGCCAAAAAACCGCATTTCCACCACTTCGCCTTTGCGCGGATGAATTTTCGCCAGCTGTGTCAAGGCTTCATTAAGAGCAAGGAGTTGTTCGCGCTTCTCCTCTGTGAACAGGACCATATCATCCAGGGAGATCTTTTGCCGGTTACCGGGACGTTTGCGGCACAACCGGGCACGGGCATGATCGACAAGGACGTGTCGCATGACTTTGGCGCACATTGCGAAGAACTGAGCACTGGTTTCCCACTGGGGGCTATCCAGGTTATTAAGTCGCAAATACACCTCATTCACCAGCGCACAGGATTCGAGGGAATGATCGATGTTCTCCAGAGCCAGCTGCCGGCGCGCCAGGCGCCTCAATTGCTGGAAAACAATCGGCCACAACTGTTCCCGGGCGGAATTGTCTCCCCTGCTCCAGGCACGAAGCATTGCATCAATGCTCTTTGGATCCAGGCTTGCTGGCGATGTCATGGTCGGGACCTTTTATATGGATTCAGTTCCCTTCTTTTCCCATTATTCCGATTCGATTGACCAATACTGATTCCCTCTTTAGCTGAAGCATCCAGATATCGCTTTCGCGTTCGGCGACAGTGAAGAAAAAATCTTTCTCGTCGGCTGCAAACTCATGTCATGAGAATTCTTCAAATCGAACCAGCATTGTTTTCCCCCGGCGGCCGGCACGGAATAAATACTCCAGTAGTGCTGTTCGTCGGCGGCCCGGAAAAATATCGTCTTGCTGTCCCTGGACCACGCCGCGTACTCGGGCCAAAAGTCCGGAGTCTTTGCCACCAGCACCCTGGCATTTTCCCCGTCAGGCGAAATCAGGCATAGGCCTTTTGCAAAATCCATGTAGACGATGGCTTTGCCATCGGGAGACCAGTGGGGGAACATGGCGCCGATCTCCGTAAATGTCAGCTGTAAGGGCAGACTCCATTGACCCTTTTCTCGGGTAACACGAAAGATTTCCTGCTGGCCGCTCTTGTCGGAAAAGAAAACCAGGCTTTGGCCGTCCGGAGACCAGTCGGGGTAACGCTCCTCGGCTGGATCATCCGTAACCTGCTGCTCATTGGCGCCATCGGCCGACATGACGTAGATATCCCGGTTCCCGTTTCGGAACGAATAGAAGGCGATGGATTGCCCGTCCGGCGACCAGTTGGGCAGAAAGTCATCCTGCGGGTTATAGGTAAGCTGTTGTTCCGATCCACCTGTCCGCAGCATTTTATAAATGTCCTGGTTCCCGCTCCTATTCGAGTCGTAGGCTATCCATTTCCCATCCCAACTCACATTGAAGCCTTCAATGGTTTGCGCTCCCGAGGTCAGGCGTTCGGCTGTTGAAGAAGAAACGGTTCCCTCTTTGGGAATAGGAATCGAGGCCAGGTTTGACTTCGACAGAAACTTCGAATAAGCAAGCTGCTGTCCGTCCAGGGAAACATCAAAGCAGAGCGCACCCAGATCGGCCGTAACCCGGACCGGTTCGCCCACGGCCTCCCCTGCGTCCGATATATTGAGCTCAAAAACGTCGTGGTTGCCTCCGCGATTGGAAAGGAAAAGGATAGATCTGGAACCGGACAACCAAACCGGTGAAGTATTGGATGTGATCGTGTCCGTCAGCGGATGTCGTTCGCCCGTATTCGCATCGACGATCACAATGCTGCTTGTGGCTATATTGCCCAGGGTCCCGGTCACAAACAGCATTTCCTTGTTGCCGGAAACAAAGGCAATCCACTTTCCATCGGGAGACCACGATGGAGAATGGGATTCCGGCGCCTCGCCAAGTTTCACGGAAACACCGCTGTCCAGGGAAACGACGTAGAGACTGCCTTCTCTGAAATACGCAAGCTTCTCACCATCCGGAGACCACGCATACCCAAGACTGTCACTCTCGACAACAAAACGCGGCTCACCTCCCGTAAAAGAGACAATCCATATTTCGTGGCCATTCTCGAGTCTTCCTGCAACCTGCGGTTCCTGAGGCATAGATACGAATGCCAGAAGTTTTCCGTCGGGAGACCAACGCGGCCAGCGACTGTATCGAGTATCCAAATTCTGAGTGAGATTCCTGACCGTACCGCTTGAAACCTGTCGAACGTAGATGTCCATGTGGTCGGCCACGCCGCCGGCGTAGGCCTGCCATTTCTTATCCGGAGACAGCGCAGGATCCAATTCGAGTTCCGGATCAAATGTGATCTGGTGCGTTGAAACGACATGCAGGTCGCCCGGCTTTTGCATGTACGCAATGCCGAGAAGAACCGCCGCGGTGAGTGCGATTACGGCCAGAATTGCCGCTACCGGGATCCAATGGCTCCGTTGACGTCTGGTTTGGATTCTCTCGATAATCCGCCGTAGATCTCCGGCCGACTGCAGCCTCTGCGCAGGATCCTTTTCCAGACATCGGCGAAGCAGGCGAGCCAGCGCAGCGGGGGTTTGCCGCGGCAAATGACTCCAGTCCGGCTCGCGTTTCAGAATCGATTCCACTTTGTCGGGAGTGTCTTCTCGCCCAAATGCCCTCAGCCCGGCAAGCAATTCATACAGGATGCATCCTAAGGACCAGATGTCGGAGCGCTTGTCGACGCTTCTTCCCAGCACTTGTTCCGGGCTCATGTACGACGGCGTGCCCCTTAACAGGCTGCGGTCGCTTTCGGAAAGGTTCGCAGCGGGATTCGGTAAAACTCCAGCATCCGTTTCCGTCTCGGCGAAAATTTTCGCCAGACCGAAATCCAGCACCTTGATCCTGTCGTCTGTCCCGATTTTGATGTTGGACGGTTTCAGATCCCTATGCACAATCCCCTTTTCGTGTGCAGACTCGAGGGCGGAGGCGATCTGCCGCCCTATCTGGAGAACCTCGCCGACAGGAATCGGGCCGGACTGCAGCCGTTCGGCCAGGGTCGGTCCTTCGATAAACTCCAAAACCAGGTAGGGCTCGTCTTCGATTTCTATTACGTCGTGAATGCCGGCAATATTCGGGTGATTCAGAGAAGCCAGAAGTGTGGCTTCCTGTTCGAATTGTGCAAGCCGTTTGGAATCGCGGGCAAAAGCAGGCAAAGTCTTAATCGCAACGGTCCGTTTCAGCCGGTTATCGCGGGCGCGATAGACCTGCCCCATTCCGCCGATGCCGGCGATGTCGATGATCTCATAATGTCCGATAGTGGTACCGGGCGCAAGAGTCACACGGACCAGTGAGGCTGCGGACTGGTCCAGAAAGGTCCTGTCCTTATCATCGCGCTCAAGCAGTGCCTCAACCATCCGGCGCATGACATCGTCCGAACCACACGCTTCAGCAAGGAATTTCGAGCGAGCCTCTCCGTGGAGCTCCCGGGTGGCGTGGAAGATCTCTTCGATAATGCCCCACTCATCCTTCATGCGCGTCCCCTGGAATCCATGATCGACTGTCCAATGGGTATTCGCCTAGCTATGTTCCAGAAATATTATGATTATTATAATTACACCTTATTCGAAAAATAAAATCAAGGTTTATAACGGGTAATTCTATTTACCCTTCAATCGTTATCATGAAACCGACAGCTCGCGAATAATGCATGCATTGCGTAGCAGGATTTTCCCGCAGCAGACAATTGCTCAAATAAATCACCATGTGGAAATCAATAAAATGTGACGCCTCGTGTTCCCATTTGTCCCTGTTTCTCGCTTTATCTATTAACAGGATCCCCTCGCGCTCAAAACAGAGAGGATTGAAATATGCTATTGGTGTTTTACTAAACTGATAGTTAGTGCTTGCAATTTTATTAAAATTAGCGTGATATAAGTTCAAACCATTTACCAAATTAGAAATTTATTGTATTGAACTATCCCGTGCCGAGCAGAACTATGGACACAGGTATTTCGAAATGTTGCAACCAGCGCCTCTCGAATGCCGCCATGTGCCCGATTGTGGGGAAAATATCTATACTTATTCTTTGACAAAAAACTCGAAGTCCCAAATAGATACGGCTTAAAACATACAAGCATTATTCCAATAAGTTTCAAAATTTTAAAAGATTGCCCGGTATGGGCCTGTATCAGAGTCCTTGCACGGAAAATCCTGAATGGGGGTGCAGTATGTCGTCACGTCATTTACGGTATGCTTCTTTGGCGGTCCTGTATGTCTTTGCCGCAGCTTCCTTTAATGCTTCGGTATTACAGGCTCAGGAGGAAATTTACACAGGCCGCAATATCAACATGGTCTCGGGAACGCAGCGGCAGAATGAACAGGGGCAGAGAGTAGCCCTTGGCGGAGATCCATTTCTGCAGCGCCAGAACGAACCATCCATCGCCGTTTCCTCCCGAAATCCAATGCACCTGATGGCAGGTTCCAACGACTATCGCACTGTAGATATGTCGGGATTGCAGGACATCGAGGTTATCGGGGATTCCTGGTTGGGGCTCTACAAGTCCTTTGACGGCGGCCAGACGTGGCAGAACACCCTGATGCCGGGATATCCTCAAGCCAGGAATGAGCAGGAAGGATTATACTCCCCCATTCACGGATACCAGGCCGGAGCCGACCCTACGGTAAAGGCCGGCACCAACGGAATGTTTTACTACTCCGGGATAGCGTTTGACCGGGGGCATAAAAGCGACAGCGTTATATTCGTTTCGCGCTTTATCGATCTGAACAACCGTGAAGGCGCCAATTTCGACGTAGTTGCAAACAAGGACCCGATAAAATTCATCGATACCCAATTGCTTAGAGGGGGAACGCCCGGGCAATTTACCGACAAGCCCTGGATGGCCGTAGACATACCAAGGGGCAGAAAGCCGAAAAGCGCAGACCTTTACATTGAGGACTATCGGGAAGAAATCGATTTCGTTACAGGCCAGCTGATTGAAACACCGGTAACGGTCCACCAGCAGTTTGCATGCGGTAATGTTTATGTAGCGTATGCCGTGTTCCTGGGCCAGGATGAGGACAATCCGCACACCCGGGTAGAGGTGGTGCGATCAACAGACTGCGGGAAAACCTGGGGCAGTCCGGTCAGTGTTTCGGATTTCAGTCACCTCAATCAGGGAGTGACATTGGCCATCGATCCCGGAAACGGGGATCTGTATGTAGCCTGGCAGGTATTTGATTATGACACCCAGGTTCCGCAAATAATGTTGTCGAAATCGACCGATGGGGGCGTGCATTTCAGCAAACCCCTTTGCGTAGCCACGACGCTGCCTTTCAACCAGGGAACACGACCGATAGATGAATACGATCCCTTCCGTCTTTTCCGAACTAACGCGTATCCGACCATGGCGATTGACGATATGGGGAAGGTATATATTGCCTGGTCCGAGCGGGGGCTGTGGGGCACCGACTTCCTGGAAAACTGGGACTGGGAAAATGATCCGCCTTATGACGGCGTTCTGGATGGAAGCCGGATTATGTTCACCTATTCGGAAGATTACGGGGAGAGCTGGGTGACCCCTTACTCTGCCGTTATGTCTGATTTTCTTCCTGATAATCCTGATGACTGTTTTACAGAGAACAATGGAGTATTAGAGTGGGATCCGGCCAT
>JARRLM010000178.1:0-8202 GCA_037386985.1 Acidobacteriota bacterium
ATCCCCCTTTTTCAGATCATTGCGTGTCAGACCCTCGCGCAGGTTGAAGAGCCGTTCGATCATGTTGCCCCGTATGGCTGCATTCCAGATATCCGTGGGTGTAAATTCCAACCCGGTGTTGAGTCGGACGACTTTGGACCAGTCCTCGAAGTTCGGGTGGGTGGCGCCAAGGAATACGGTGTGATATTTGCATATTCCCAGGCAATCGACTGCCATGTAACAGTTTTCCTGCCAGAAGACCTGCCAGGGTTTGCCTTCATAAGCCGTGTGTTCCGAACTGAGAGGGCCGTCGTAGGGGACCGGGCTGGAGTAGATCTTTCTGAGGACCGGTTCCGGCAGGTGATAGAGATCGATGGCCGGCCTGCTTCTCAGGTGATCGGATCCGCGGGATGCGGTCGCGACATTCAGCGCCAGCGCCGGAGTGGCCCGCTCATCGGAATGGAGGTTGTTCATCCCCTTGACCTGAACGAGGTAATCGAAGGAATCCTTGCCGATCTTTTCCGAGGCCGGTATGCCGCCGTCGGCCAGGGTATCGCCCAGCCAGCTCTTCCGGCTGCAGATGCGGGATATCATTTCAATAAGCGCTTCATCGTTTCCAAAACGCAGGTCGATTCCATCGGTCTGCTCTTTCGTCAGGATGCCCAGCTCGAAAAGCTCCATGGCCCATGAGATCATGGCGCCCGTTTCCAGGTTGTCCATTCCGTATTGGTTAACCAGGTAATTGCAGGTCAAAACTGTCTCGGCATTTCTGCAGTCGGGCATGGCGCCGAAAGCACCCAGGGAAGTGTATTCCGGTCCCTCATCCAATTCCCCTGCATAAGGTCCCGAGGGAAGTCTGTAGCGGGCCCGGCAGTGAACCTGGCAGGCATAGCAGCTGGCCATGTGATGCGGCCCCATCGTCTCCTCGGCAATTTCATCCAGGTGTTCCGGCTCGATATCATCGGCATATTCACACTGGTTGAACTGAAAATTGCGGGCGCGGACACCTCCCCAGGAGTTTGTTGCACCCCATATAAAAGGAGTTCCAAGGGTCCCTTGGGTCTGATTCACCTTGGAACTAGAAATCTGGTCGATGAATCGCTTGTTGTATTCCAGGGCCTCTTCAGGATAAGCAATTCCGATGTCCATCGTTCCACGGGCCGCAACAGCCTTAAGGTTCTTGGAACCCATGATGCAGCCCATACCTGTTCTACCCCCGGCATTTTTAATCCCGGTCCTGACATTGGCAAACCGGACCAGGTTTTCCCCGGCCGGACCGATTACGAGGCTTTTAACTTCGGGATCGCACAGTTCCTCACGGATGGCCCATTGTGTTTCTGTCGTACTCTTCCCCCAGATATTGGCGGCATCCCGGATTTCGATCTCCCCGTCGTGAATAAAAAGATAGCAGGGTTTTTCCGATTTACCATTGATAACCAGATGATGAAACCCCGCCCATGCAAGCTCGGGTGCGAAAAAACCTCCCATATTGGTGGAACCCAGCAATCCCGTCAGTGCCGATTTCGCCATAACATGGGTACGCGTTGTCGCGGAAGCGCAGGTAGCCGTCAGTAATCCGCCGGAAATGAGCAGAACATTATCCGGCGAGAGCGGATCGACCCCTTTTTTTGTGTGATTGTAAAGGAGGTAGGCATCCAAACCGCGTCCGCCGATGAATTGTTCCCGGATCTCAATGGGGATCGGCTTAACCTGGATATCGCCGGTTGTTAAATCAATATATGCGATCTTGCGATTAAGCGCCATTTTGCAGCTCCTTTTGCTGTTTCTTCAAGACTTTCTCGGCAAGCTTACGATTCACGTCCCAGACCGGCCCCCGGATCCTCGGGAAGTCAGGACGTATCCAATGGACACGAAATTCCATACCGCACTCTGGACACTTCACCTGAGCCTGTCCAGCTTCGGGCATGAGCCGCCCCATGCAACTGGGATTGTGGCATCGGAATTTCCCGTAGGTCCTGGTTCTGCTGAGGGCTTCCGCAGTCGAAATTTCTTCATCAGCCATGATTCCACTCCTGATCGGTTCACTATGATGAACAATAAAAATTGATACCATATCATGCATTACAGTAGCCCTGTCAACAATAAAAATACATTTATCAATTAAATATAATAAATTCAAAAATTAATTGTTGACATTGGGGGAATTGCCAATCAATATTTCAATTTAAATTTGTTCACTATAGTAAACGCATAATTCTTGGATACCATACATATGTATCAAGCGCCGACGGTCAAAAAGGCTTTCCAGATCCTGGAACTGATTGCCGGAGAAGACAAACGTATGACCATCAGTGATCTTTCCCGTGCTCTGGGTATCAACAAAAGCACTGTGCACGGCATCACCCTGGCATTGGAAGAGGCAGGGGCGCTGTATCGGGAGAGGAAATCGAAACGCTACACACTCGGAACTGCTCTTTTCGAACTGGCCGGAGCTGGCTATGCCCGAATTGACTTGAAAGATACCGCCAGGCCGATCATGGAAAAATTGATGCGGTCGACCGGGCAATCCGTTTTTTTGGGTATCCGCTCCGGCAATCACGTTTCCATTATCGACATTGTAGAATCCACCCAGGATCTCAAAATTACATCCCCTATAGGCACCAGAGTGCCGCTGCTGGCCGGAGCCCTGGGTAAAGCCTTCCTGGCGTCCATGGATAAAAGCCGGGCATCACGGCTTATCAAAAATATAGGACTTCGCACTTTCACGAATAATTCCATCATCGACCCCAATCGCTATATGGAAAAAGTCGATGAAGCACGCGAACGTGGATACGGTCTGGACGACGAAGAATACATCCAGGGGGTTCGGGCTGTTGCCGCCGTTATTCGCAGACCAGGACAGCCGATGGCGGCTGTCTGGATTGTTGGATTCACTCCGAGCATGGATTCTGAGAAGATGATGAAAATTGCCATGGAAACCAAACGCACCGCGGAGGAGATCTCCAGAAAGATCGCCTCACAATCTTTTAACAGGCAAAAGCTATGATCTATTTTCAGGTAAATGAAAAATGTAACGGATGTCTTGCCTGCGTACAAAACTGTCCGGCCCGGGCGCTTGACGCCAAAGAAAGCCGCGGCACGCAGACATTGCTTCACAATATGGCGCGGTGTGCCCGGTGCGCCACCTGCTGGCGGGTTTGTCCGCAACCTGCCATTGAGTTTCAGCACATGCTCGAGAACGATTGGGACGAGGTTGTCACTCATGTCCTGGTTCGCTGCAAGGTGTGCGGTGAAGTCGTCTACACCGAATCCCTGACCGGAAGCCTGGATGCAAAGATCCGGGGGTGGATCGAGCCGCTCTGTTCCCGTCATAAAATGGAGCGACACGCGGAAATCCTATCAGGCAGGGTGCCGGCTGCCGGAGAGGGGGCGAGATGATTGTAGGGGATCTGAAGTCGCTTGAAGAAATCGCATCCTCTGTAACCGGTTACCGGAAGATACTGGTTCTTGGTTGTGGGGGGTGTGTAACGGTCTGCAGGTCGGGCGGGGATGCTGAAGCTCGCGATCTTGCCCGGCGGCTTTCCCATATCGAATATCACCGAGGAATTCCACCAGAGCTTGGAGTTGACACGATAGAGCGACAGTGCGAAAACGACCTGATCCGGTCATACCTCAAGGTTCCGGAAGGAACCGAGGCGGTACTTTCGCTTGCATGCGGCGCCGGTGTACAGATTGTGGCCGATGTTCTGGATCCTTTGCCGGTCATTCCAGCTTTGACGACCACTTTCATGGGCGGAACCGACGAACCCGGCATCTGGCGGGAAAAGTGCCGTGGGTGCGGAGACTGTCTGCTGGATTCTACAGCCGGTATCTGCCCTATTGCCCTCTGCGCGAAACGTCTGCTCAATGGTCCGTGCGGCGGCTCCAGGAGCGGATTCTGCGAGGTTGGTTCTGAAACTCCCTGTGCCTGGGCCAAAATTTATACGCGTCTTGAAAAGCAGGGTCGATTGAATCTGATGGACGAGTTCAGAGGATTCCGCGATTGGCGAAAGGCAGGATATCAGACAGCGCGGGAACGCCGTCGAACCGGAGTGGAATAATCCCAAAAATGAATACGCACTGAAATATTTATGGGATTGAGTGCTTAAACTTCGGGGCTCCTATCGATACTATCCATCCTTATCCCGACCGTCGGAATCGGTATCGCTATCGGGATCGATATTAAACCGACTGCGATAGCGATACCGACAGCGACCGCGCTGTAAGGTACCTTCATTAGGCTGGCGCTTGTGGAATTCGCCCCTGCATAATGTAAATCCAACACAATTTAGTCGATATGGAAAACCGTCCGTATGTCGATGTCCTCCCGTAAGGAATGCTTCACGGAACAATACTTTTCTGCTGAAAGCGATACGGCACGCTGAACCTTTTCTTCCTCCAGATTATCACCCTTCAGAAAGAGCTCCAGAATCACTGAACGCAACCGTTGAGGTGGAGACTCCGCCCGTTTTGCATGGATTTTCATAGACATTGACGACAGCGAACAACGCATTTTCTGCAGAATAGACACTACATCGATAGCCATACACCCCGCCAGGGAAAGCAGCAGACCCTCCAGGGGCATACACCCCATCTGAATTTTCGCGTCGAATTCCATGTCATATCCCCTTTGCGTGCTGGCAGTGAAATATAAATCCTGCTCCCACTCCAACCGGGCTTCCATATCGACATCAACGTGTTCCTTGTAACCCTCTATTTGATCCGTCATATACTTCCACCTCTCTTTTATGTCCGAAAATCTTGTGTTAAATATTCCATCGACAATAATTTCAGGCGCGTATATTTATTCCCAATCATTAAATACAGGTATAACAATGCAAAATATTTGAAGTGTTTATCTCCGGTCGGAGCTTCTCCCTCAGGAAAAAGCCATGGGCTTCGCCCCTGTTGCCATTCACTCCCAGCCTATGCTGAGGCAATCCGGCTTTTTCCCGTAATTTAGCGTAACAGGCAATTTTTTTAAACTTGTATTGGAAGGAAGAATATGACAACAAGCAACGACAATGCGAAAGACCCCCTCTGGCTTGCCATGGAAAGAAAAATTCTTGAATATGCCTCCCGGGATTCTTCAGGATCCAACCTGGAGTCCGTTCTTCAGACAATCGCTTCCGATCTCGATCAATCCGGATACAATGTATCGCTTCATGGCGGGAACATGCTCCAGTTGCGATGGGCAATGGAAGAAAAGAACAGAAACGGCAAGCCGCTTCTTCAGGATCTGAACGGAGTTATAGAAAATCTGACTTTCGAAGATGTTGAAAACCCCCAAAAAGCTGTATCAAATGTTATCAACGCGGTGGGAGACGCCTGGCCCAAGCTGAAAGACTTTGATCGAAAACCGGCCATACGACAGATGGTCGAAAAACTTCGACTGGGATTACTTGTGGAAAAAGCGAAAGATTTATCAGAATGCGATGGAATTCGTTACCTGATTGCGTCCGAAATGATCCCCGGGATAATTATCGAATCCCTCGGAATAACCCAGGAACGCTACGACCAGGAAGTGGCTGCTATTGCCGCTGAGAAAGCTGAAAAGGACCGTGTTCAATCCCTTCTTGAAGCTGTTGCGGATAAACCGGATGAAGAGCGGATCAAGCACCTGGTAAACAACAACGCATCCGATGAATTAATTATAGAAATTGCCGGTTTTGATCAAGCTGTCGTCGAGAATGTCAAAAAATCGATGGAGGCGGAGCTTAAAGAGAAACAGAGGCTGGCTGAAGAGGAAGCAAAAAGAAAAGCGGAAGCCGCGGTTGGTCCGTCTCTTGAAGAGATCTCAATGGAAGACCGCCTGACGCATATTGAGGCGATCCGGGATATTATGGATCTTTGCGATGCGGAAAATGAAATCCGCCAGATGTGCGAACAGAGCAATGTCCCCAAATGCCTGATCGATATTGCAATCTCGGATATGGACAGGCTGGATGTCCTCGAGGAAGAAGCAGAAGGATAATCAAACTGCCCGAACTTCAGGACGGAAAAACAGAATTGCCAGGGGGGGATAGCCGCTACAGGGGGCTCCCACGCTATAGTTCTCCCGCGGCACCGGTGTGAAATTACCTACAACCATCAGCGGAGGCTGCCCTGGATCTCCCCTGCGCAACAGGCTGATGATGCTGCTGTCGGCATCGCCGCAGTGGATCCACTCAAATCCTTCGGGCCGGAAATCGGTTCCGTAAAGGGCAGACTCACTCATATAAAGCCTGTTCAGGTCCCGGATCCAGTGCTGTATTCCCTGATGAGTATCGTATTGAAGGAGGTGCCAGTCCAAACTGCCATCGTGTGACCATTCATTCCATTGACCGAACTCACCGCCCATAAAAAGCAGTTTCTTCCCGGGCTGGGCATACATGTAACCCAACAGAAGACGCAGGTTGGCAAACTTCCGCCAGTTATCTCCCGGCATTTTCCCCAGCAGTGAACCCTTGCCGTGAACAACCTCATCATGGGAAAGCGGTAGAAGAAAATTTTCGTTAAACATGTAGAGCCCCCGGAAGGTGAGTTTATCGTGATGATATTTGCGATGAGCCGGGTCCAGGGACATATAAGAGAGCGTATCGTGCATCCAGCCCATATCCCATTTCATACCGAACCCAAGCCCGCCTTGACTGGTAGGTCTAGAGACCATCGACCAGTCGGTAGATTCCTCTGCAATGATCTGCACTCCGGGATACTCCTTATAAACGCTCTCATTCATGGTACGCAGAAAGTGAATTGCGGCAAGGTTTTCCCTTCCACCGAATTTATTCGCTATCCATTCCCCTTCCTTCCGCGAATAGTCGAGATACAGCATGGAAGCAACGGCATCTACCCGCAATCCGTCGGCATGATACCGATCGAGCCAGAAATGAGCGCTGCTGGAAAGGAAGGCCTGCACTTCGTGCCTGTCGTAATTGTAAGCCAGGGTATCCCAGTCCCGGTGCAGCCCCTGACGCGGATCGGCATGTTCATAGAGATGTGTCCCGTCAAAAAAACCGAGACCGTGAGCGTCTGAAGGGAAATGTGAAGGAACCCAGTCCAGAATAACGCCGATCCCTTTTTGATGGAGTACATCGATGAGGGCCATAAAATCCTGAGGTGTTCCGTAGCGTGCTGAAGGTGCAAAATACCCCGAGGTCTGGTATCCCCACGATCCGAAGAAGGGATGCTCCATAACAGGAAGGAACTCCACGTGAGTAAATCCCATCTCCTTGACATATGGAGGGAGTTGGGAGGCCATTTCCCGATAGGTCAGCGAACGGAAACCGTCCTCACGTACACGCCTCCAGGATCCCAGGTGTACTTCGTAGATCGAAACCGGCTGAATGAGCAGGTTTCCCTGCTCACGGGTTCGCATCCATTCCTGGTCGTTCCAGTCGTAATCCAGAGTCCAGATTCGGGACGCCCGCTCGGGGGGCATTTCGGCGCAAAACGCAAATGGATCGGCTTTGTCAACCCTGTAGTTATTATGTCTTGAGATAAGGTGAAATTTGTACCGGCTGCCTAATGGAGCATCGGCAACGAATCCTTCCCATATCCCGGATTGATCCCTGGGTGACAGTGGGGATGCATATGGGTCCCAATTGTTGAAGTCGCCTATAACGGCAACCTGCTCCGCGTTGGGCGCCCAGACTGCGAAATAGACGCCTTCCGAACCTTGATGGCTGCAGGGGTGCGCTCCAAGTTTGTTGTATAGACGATAATGGGTTCCATTGTTGAACAAATGGAGGTCATCTGCACTTAAAAGGGTGAGAGGTCTCATCAATAGTAATACCAGATGCTTTCATAGTCGTCGGCATCCTCTCCAATTTCTTCAAGTCTGGACAGGTACTGCAGGAGCGGAACATCATATCCTACATAGGGAGGCCGTTCGACAATGCCTTTTTCCCAGGGGTGGAAATTATATACACGGGCGCCATCGGGCATGATTGCCAGCAAATCCCGATGCTGAAACGCCCTCAGGTAATTTTTCCCCAATCCCGGAACATTATAAACCGGTTCATCCGTGCGGCGTGATCCCGGCATCAACCGGGCCTCCTCCTTCTGTTCCTGCAGCAGCCGCGCTAAAGGGACACGGTAAGCGCTGGTTTCTTCCTTCCCCTTCGTCATAAAGGTGTAATAGGGATCGATGCCGGCTCTGCGCAAAAGCATTCGAAGTTTGGACCCTTCGAAGCGCCTTGACACGAAAAAGGAGTAGACAAGCTGGTTAAAGACGGAGATTCC
>JARRLM010000179.1:0-11450 GCA_037386985.1 Acidobacteriota bacterium
TTTCAAATTCAGGTTCCCTAATCTATTATCCTTCACCGGGAACTATTACACCTGTTTGGGTGGATAGGAAGAATTAGCGGCGTTTTTTCAAAGCGCCTTTCCTATCGGCAGCCCTCAGCTTCCGATTAAGAGCATTATGTAAACTTCATTGGATATTCGAATGCGATTTTACAACAGATTTGATCTAAGTAACGGGGAATTTTGCAGGTCTTTCCCTTGCCGAACGGCTTGCGCCTGCTATATGACTGAATGATTCCTAATAATTTAAAGGACGATCCGGCAGGGCGGAGGAAATTGGCCTGCCGGGCGTAGCCGCGGCGAAGCCTGGAGGGGGTCTGGAAGGCAGTCCGAGGCACTCGAGGATCTTCTTTATTGCATCTGGGGGGTTGATGGCGCAAAGGATCCTCATCCGGCCGCCGCAGCGATCGCATTTTAAAACGTCCAGACCAAAAACACGTTTCATGAGCTCTGACCAACTATAGTTCCTTGGATGGCCTACGTTTGAATTTTGCCCATTCTTCCCTTTGGAATTCTTCTCCTCTTTTTTCACCGGACAGTCCGGGCAACTCAAAAGAGTATGTTCGTCAGCCAACACTGCAGGCACAATACGGGGTCTCCAGCGCGCTGAGGGGGCAAGCACTCCGTGATACCTCACGAGATTGAACCTCGGCGGCGATACCAGGGCTGCAAGCTTCCCTATGAGGTCAAGGGGATCGAAGATCACATGCGAGGTCCCATCGCGCCATCGATGCCTGAGACGGTACAGCACACGGCCGTCAGGAAATCTTGACAAGCGTTCCGTAGCTACTGCGGGACGCGCCACATACCTGCAGATATTCTCCAATTGACGGCGGGCCTTTGCCGGAACACATACGTTTGCATGCAAGCTGAATCCCAAGAAGTTGGCGCAACAGTGGCCCGGTTTTTTGCCTTCATTTTCCATCTCAAATTCAAACTTCACTCCTTTGAGCCGCTTTCCCGCTCCGGGGCCGAAGGCAATCCGCCCGAGCACAGAGGCGCTGAATAACTCTGCCAACAAAGGCTGCTCCAGGAGTAGCGGATCCGCTTCCTCCGGATCCGCTTGAGGTCCCAAACCACGGCGTTCCAATAATCGTTGAATTTTCTTTACGATGCAAGCCGTCACCCGCGCTACTTCATTATCGGTAGGCGGGGGCAGCCTCTGAAAACAAACTCCTTTGTTTGCATCTTCATAGTAGATTCCGTCCATCAACAGGCTATGGAAATGAATGTTGAGATTTATCGCGCCTCCAAAACGCTGCACAAAAGTCACACCGCCGCACTTGGATTTTCGAATTCCACGATATTGCCGGGCTCGGCGCCGCAATGAGGAGAATATTGTCTGAACGAATATGCGGAGAACGTCCCTCACCAGCCTGGAATCATAGGCAAGGCGGTAGCGCAATGCAAAAGGAAGTGAAAGCACCCATTGCCTGATTGGCACGGTTGGAAATACGCGATCCACAAGATGTGCTGCAGTATCCGCCATCCTGCGGCCGCAGCAAGAGGAACAAACCGCCCGCCCCTTACACGAGAATGGAACAATCCGATCCTTCCCACAGGCATCGCTATGCACGCGAAGAAAACCTCGCGCTAAAATGCCGCAATCAAGAAACGCACGCAGCTCGCGTTCAACAAAATGCGGAACTGGGCGATTCCGTTCACGCTGCCTGGCCAGAAAGGTCTCCAGATGTTCGGAAATTACGCCATAAAGAGGATTTTCTTCAGGATTTCTCGGACGATATACAGCCTCGGCGTCCCTGACGGAGAAACCTTCTTCCTCGACAATGGAGCCGTTGCAGGGCAAGGCAATCTGTGCAACGGAAGAGCAGCTGGACATTAGAATAGCAACCTTCCTCCCCAAATAGAAAAGCAGCAAAAGTACTAATTGCCGATGGACCCAAGGTGCCAAATATTTTCTTCAAAATATTTGAGGCCGCCCCCTTGCCGCGTCCAACTCCTTCAAAAATCCCGTATTCCCTGGCGCAGTTTTTGGCTGTTGTATAGAATCGAAAAGTGTTGGGATCGGCGTACTTTTCGGTTCCTTAATATCTGCCGAGGTCAAAACCTGATGACGGATAGCATTGAAGCGGTTTTGCGAAACTACTGGGGATTCGACAAATTTCTACCTCTGCAGAGAGAGGCAATGGAATGCGTCTGCCGGGGACACGACTCCATTGTTGTTTTGCCCACCGGAGGAGGCAAGTCCCTGTGCTTTCAGGCTCCCGCACTCGTCCTTCCGCACCTGACCCTGGTAATATCTCCACTGATCTCGCTGATGAAAGACCAGATTGATTCTCTGCTCGATTCGGGCGCCCCCGCCGGTCGCCTGGACAGCACGATGTCCCATCCGGAAAGAAACGAAACATATGACCGGCTCCGCGCGCGCCAACTGAAGCTCCTCTATGTGTCGCCGGAACGGATCCTGATACATGGATTTTTGGATTTTCTGAAAGCCGGAGGTATTTCTTCCGTCGCCATCGATGAAGCGCATTGCGTCAGCATGTGGGGGCACGATTTCCGCCCGGAATACCGCAAGCTCGGCATATTGCGGGAAGCGTTGCCCGGAGTCCCGATCGGGGCCTATACGGCGACGGCGACAAAGCATGTCCAACGGGATATAGCCGGACATCTCCGGCTGGATCGCCCCGAAATTCTGGTGGGAGGTTTCGATCGCCCCAACCTGATCTATCGAGTGCGCCGCCGTACCAATGCTTCCAGGCAGATCTGCGATGTACTGGATCGCCACAAAAAAGAATCCGGAATCATTTACTGTATCCGGCGCGCCGACGTCGATGAAATGACCCAAATGTTGTCTGGACAGGGTTATCGGGTTGCACCGTATCACGCCGGCATGACCGACGAGACAAGGAAGAAAAGTCAGAACGCCTTTATCAACGAAGACGTGGATATCATAGTGGCCACTGTAGCCTTCGGCATGGGCATTGATAAATCCAACGTTCGATATGTCATCCATGCCGCCATGCCCAAGTCGCTCGAGCACTACCAGCAGGAAAGCGGGCGCGCAGGGCGGGACAGCCTCGAAGCCGAATGCTGCCTCTTCTATTCCGGTTCGGATTATTTGACCTGGAAACGAATTCTCGAAAATTCCGAACCGCAGATGCTGGAAATAGGAGCGGCAAAGCTGGGGCAGATGTACCGGTATTGCAGCGGCGTTTCCTGCCGGCATCGGGCTATCCTCCGATACTTTAGCCAGAATCCGGATAGGGAAAATTGTGGAGCGTGCGATATCTGCCTTTCTGAAGTGGAGGGAGTCCCCAATGCCCTCGTGGTTGCACAAAAGATCTTATCCGGCATTATCCGCCAGGGTGAACGCTTCGGCGCCGACTATACGGCGGGCGTGCTGATCGGTTCCCGGGAAAGCCGGATCCTCGCAAATAAGCATGACAGATTGAGCACTTACGGCCTGTTGCCGGATTCAACCCGCTCGGCCGTCAGGGATTGGATTGAGCAACTTGTGGATCAGGGGTGCATTGAGAGGGTGGGGGAATACGGTGTGCTGAAACTCACGGAAAAAGGCCGCTGCATGCTGAAAGGCCATGGGCAACCGCTGCTGCTTGAAACGGCGAAGAAAAAGCCCGCCCCGGAGTCTTTTGCCCCAAAGGATTCTTGGGAATCAGTGGATCGTGAGCTTTTCGAGAAACTGCGCGAACTACGCCGCAAACTAGCCCGAGACAGAGGCGTGCCGGCTTATATCATATTTGGCGACGTCACACTGCGTGATTTGGCAAGGAAGATCCCCTCCACTCCCAACGAATTGCTTGATATCTCCGGCATCGGAATGAAAAAGCTCGAGCAGTATGGAGAACGAATCCTCGAGATAACACAGAAATACACCGCCGGAAGACAGCACAAATAAAAATGGTGCCGGCAATCCAGTTTTAAGCAGAATTTTACTCGTTAATGAGTCCGACCCATTTTGACGGCATAGAGCGGTTGATTACCTGTGGATTGATTCCGACCTCAATGATATAAAGAACCCTGCTCCGGTTTTAATCAAAGACAGATGCGCAAGGGGATCCATGAGTGTTATTGTTCCATTTTCCAGGACCGCACAATCGAAAGGCCTTCAGAGGATTCAGTCCACCTATACAGTCCGGGATATAAGCCGGCAATTCGGCTTGAGCGAGAGCTCCATTCGGCGTTGGACGCGGGAGGGTATGATACCGACTGCGCCTGATGCTCAAGCCGGAGAACTGCGCTATGACTTTCAGGCATTGACCCGGTTCCGTAGAATCCGGGAGCTTCGGAATAGGGGATTGACCATACGCCAGATAGAAGCCGAGCTCCACGGTCAAATGAACCTGTTCCCGGAAAGAGGCGGCCGGTTGATTCAACTGCCTGTCCGGCGAACTCCCCTGGAAGAGGCTTTGTTTTTGCACGAACAGGGGGACCAAAAAGCAATCGAAATGTATCAGCGGGCCATCCTCGAGGGTGAATGTGTCTCGGACGCATACTGCAATCTTGGAATCATGGAATTTGAAAATAAAGACACATTAAAGGCGTTTGATAACTTCACGAACGCCCTTAAGTTCGATCCCCGGCATTTCGAATCCCACTTTAATCTGGCGCATCTGTATTTCGAAGCCGGGGAGTACAGGCTTGCACGCCTTCATTATGAAATATCCGCACTTCTGGAGCCGAATTCTGCGTGTGTTCATTTTAATCTTGGGCTTGTTTATGCTGTCAGTAATAGTCTGGATGCGGCAATTGCCGCACTGAACAAAGCCAAGGAGCATGCAACCGACGAAGAATTGACCGAGATTGAAGAACTGCTTGCAGGTCTCACCAAAGCGGAACAAGAATAAACCTTAACCCGCACTGAAAAGCCGTTGATAATGAAAGGGAATGAACAGAGGTAAAAGATGCAGATCCCTGAAACGATGCATGCCATGGTATTGCAGGAATCGTGCCGGCCACTTCAATATACGGAGGTGCCTGTTCCGAGGCCGGGTCCCGATCAGGTTCTTATCAGGGTGCATGCCTGCGGCGTGTGCCGGACCGATCTGCATGTGGTCGACGGAGAATTACCCAATCCCAAGATGCCCATAATTCCAGGTCATGAAATTGTGGGGAGCGTTGTCCGGAAGGGAGACAATGCGGGATCGTTCGTTGTAGGGGAAAGAGTTGGAGTGCCCTGGGTAGGGTACACGTGCGGGAATGCCGGTTTTGCCGAAGGGGTAAGGAGAATTTATGCGACCACCCTCTCTTCACCGGATACACGATCGACGGAGGATATGCCGAATATACGGTTGCCGACAGGAGGTACTGTTTTCCGCTGCCGGAAAGCTACAGCGACAGGGATGTCGCACCGCTGCTGTGCGCCGGACTGATAGGGTATCGCTCCTACCGGATGGCTCCAGACCATGCCGGGCGTATAGGCATTTATGGATTCGGCGGAGCCGCCCATATTATTGCCCAGGTGGCTGCCTATCAGGGAAAGCAGGTTTTTGCATTTACGCGTCCCGGGGATAAAAAAGCGCAGCAGTTTGCCCGTAAACTGGGAGCTGTGTGGGCCGGGGATTCTACGGAAACGCCTCCCGAACCGCTGGATGCCGCTATTATTTTTGCTCCCGTAGGCTCGCTCCTGCCCGCGGCGCTGCGCGCTACCATCAAAGGCGGTACAGTCGTATGCGGTGGGATTCATATGAGCGATATTCCCTCATTCCCCTACCAGCTTCTTTGGGAGGAACGCGTAATATGTTCGGTTGCCAACCTGACGAGACAGGACGGGGAAGAGCTTCTGGCTGTTGCGCCGGAAGTACCGGTCAAGACTGAAGTGAAAGTGTTTCCACTGAAAGAGGCGAATGAAGCGCTGCTCAGTCTGCGCGAAGGGAAGCTTCAGGGTGCTGCAGTCCTGGAGATATAAATACGCCCATTGCCCGTTGGCACGTTAATAAGTTCTAACGTGCAACGAGTTCTAATCCGTTGAGAGATCCCCCGGGGAGGCAGCAAAGGTTTGACAGATCCGGGAGTCTACAGGGAATGATCTCGCGTGTGTTTGGCCTGCAAGGTCAGGTTTTTATCGTCGTTTAAAAGACAAGTACACTCGGAATCGGGATCGCTATCGGGGTCGATATCGAAACCGACTGCGATCCCGATCCCGACCCCGATAGTGCTTTTACAGCCGCTTTGAGCGGCTCACATAATCAAGCCTCTGGCTCTGCCGGAGGTCCTATGACTTTAAAACAACAAACGCAGCGACAGCTGGATGTTGCGCTGTTCTTTTGTGCCGTTGGGATTGACGCCTCTCCGTGCCAAAACCTGGCTTCCGGGAGCTCCGACTTGATTCGTGCCCGGAAGGGCGTAGAGATTGGCGTGGTTAAAGACATTTAAAAAGTCCGCATTGAACCGCAGCTTCACCCCTTCTTTGGGAAGAACGAATTCCTTCACGACTGCGATATCGAAGTTCCAGAGGCCGGGTGTTCGAAACAGGTTTCTGGGTGAAAGAATCGAAGCCTGCAGGTTTGACAACTGTGCAGTACATTCCATATCGCCGTCGCAGTAGTCCACCTGCGACTGGAAGGTGGAATCGAGATCGTCGTACAGGATAAACGAGTTCGGTTGGCTTCCAGCAGTTTCCGTCATTTCGGGCAGGCCGCCGACGACAACAGGGTAGCAGAAGTTTGCCATGCTGTACCGGCACTGGCTTAAACTGACGTCATATACAGAAAAAGCGGTTCCGGTTTGTGCCTGAAATATTCCGGAAAGCTTCCACCCATTGAAGATTTGCCTGACGACAGCGCTGCTGTCTTCAGCAAAAGGCAGCGCCCACAGGCCGGATATACTTGTACGATGGCGAACGTCATTGGTGGAGCTGGCCCGGTCGAGTGACGGGTTGTAGGGATCGCGGAATCCGAATCCGTATTGGCCTTCAAAGGCTGTGAGTCCCAGGGATGAACTCGCATTATCGATCAAATGTCCCCATGCATAATTCCCTTTGACGCCGATGCCTGTGGAACCGATCTTCGGAGCCCTGACTTCCAGAACCATGGAATGATATCGGGACAGCCCTTCATTTCCCCGGCGGTTCATACTTGTCAGCCCGGTCTGATTCAGGCGGGAATCGTTGAATCCCGACGGATTGCAGGTGGGATTGATTCCCGGGGCCAGAAGACAGCTTCCCAGTTGATTCAGGTTGTTCAGGGAGTAGAGATGGTACCCGTTGGTGCCGACATAGGACAGGGATCCTATAATGCCTTTCCCGAGGACGTCATGTTCCAGCGATACATTCCATTGGGTGCTGTAGGCCGTCTTTGTATCCCGGTCGAGCATGCGTGCGGATCCCGAAAGCGGAATGGAACCGCCGGAGTACAAGGCGTTCAGGCTGTCGTACTGGTTTATTGCAATTGGAACCTGCGGGCCGCCCATCGATCCGTACGGTTCTGCCTGTACGAACGCATAGTTTGGGTAATTAAGCATAACGTTGAACAGGGCGTTCCCGAAGTTACGGTTATAGAAAAGTCCATAACCGCCGCGCAGCACGGTATTTCCATTGCCTGTAAAATCATAGGCAAAACCGAACCTGGGAGCGAAATTCGTGAAGTCCCGGTTATAAAGGTTGTCGGACTGGCTGAAGCGGGCGTCCCGTACCTGTTCGTAGATGCTGGCGTCAGGATCGGATGAACCGGCTTCGTTCAGATACAGGTTGGCATCCAGAGTCTTCTCGTCGTCCGGGCTGTGCAGTACTCCAAAATATTCCCAGCGCAGTCCCAGTGTGAGATTCAGTCGGCGACTAAGGCGGATGCTGTCTTCGAAATATAGTGCGAATTCGTTGTAGCGGTGGTGGCGCGTTGAAGTGGGCGGGCCTAATGCACCGTCCACACTCGGAGTATAGACATCACCTGGAAATTTCCCGCCAGGATCGATACCCAGAATCATGGCGTCCATGATCCCGTTCAGGACTCCCTGCATCGATAAAACAGGATAATAGCCTTTTCAGGCAGGTATCCGGGAAGGACTATCGGGCTTTCAGGTGTGTCCCAATAGTAATCCCAGCAGGGGGAATTCATGGGAGCTTCCCCCAGCGGCTGGTTTTCGTGGATACGGTTGAAGACCACTCTCGATTCGTTGAACATGGAGGGATTCAGGTTATGGGTCAACGAGAAGGCGTAATTCTGATACCGTTGCTTGCGTCCCGAGTTAAAAGCTGTGAATGGGCTGATACTTATGGTTCCCAGGGGATAGGTGCTTTGCTGATATGCAACGCGCGCAAAAAATCGGGTATCCTGGCTGAACGAATGATCGAAGCGCCCGGTAAAAAGATACGTGTCCTGAGAGTCGCCGCCGCCGGCCTCTCTCGGATCCTTCATAGTGACGTTTGAAAAGAGAGGCGTGTCCGGATCAATCAGTTCTCCCGTATTGTAATCGATCAACGGACGCAACTCATAAACGGGCGGTCCCAATAGATCGATTGTTTCTATAATCTGGCGGGCGGTCAGTACGTCACCCGTATCCCCTGACGGAACTCCGCCAAATCCCTGGATGAAATCCTGTGCATCAGGGGAAGCGGCGCTAATGAATTCCTGCGTGGGCACATAAAATCGC
This sequence comes from Acidobacteriota bacterium, assembly GCA_037386985.1. Taxonomy (GTDB): domain Bacteria; phylum Acidobacteriota; class UBA6911; order UBA6911; family UBA6911; genus UBA6911. The sequence goes on from JARRLM010000179.1 coordinate 8,587, forward strand.
TTGCTGGTGGAACTGCGCACAATAATTCCTTCGAAGGAGCCGAAGAAAAAGGACTTGTCTTTTATAACCGGTCCGCCGAGGGAGGCCCCGAACTGGTTCCGTACAAATCTGCTCTTTGCAGCTTCCCTGGCCTTATCGTCATAGTTCCACGCGGAGAGTCCGGATCCTCGATAGAATTCATACAGGCTTCCGTGGAAATCATTCACGTCTTTCGCGACGACGGGATTGCGGCCAAATTCGGATGTCATGCTGTTGGTCAGAAGGCGGAATTCCGCAATGGCATCCTGGGGAACGGACTGCGCGACAACGGTTGTGAAGGTTTCATTGTTTTCTCCGCCATCCAGCATGAAATTGATCGCCTGATTCCGGGTTCCGGCGACTGTAATTCCAATACCTCCTGTGTCTCCAGCCGAGGAACCTGTGTCAGCAGCAGCGGGGACCAGTGAGATCAGTTTGTATGGATTCCTGTCCAGCAGCGGCATCAGCTGGATATCCTGGTTGTCCAGAGTTGTTGACAGATCGCCTGTGACCGTATTCAGGGATGCGGCGTTGGCTTCCACATACACGACCTCGTCAATGGAGCCTATTTCCAGTTGAGCATCGATCACCAAACGCTCTGCGACTGTCATTTTAAAATTGTGGATATATTTCTGGAAGCCGGTGGCTTCTATGGTTATTTCATACTCGCCGATCGGTACGTTCGACAGAACATAGACGCCGGAGTCATTGCTGGCCGATTTCTGAGTCAATCCGTCGGCAATATTCATCAGGTTGACTGCGGCATCGGCCACAACGGCACCGGATGGATCTTCAACTTGCCCGGAAATGGTTCCGAACTGCGTTTGAGCGAGCGCCGCTACACCTGTCTGGCATAACACCGCCAGTAGTATCAACACCACCAACTTCCTCATAAGCTTCCTCCCCGGAAAAGGATTGGATAATAAATCAACAAATTCTGAGTATCCTTAGAATTGAAAACCTGGTTCTAAAGGCGTATTCCACCTCAAAATTCACACCCGTCACCGCCCTTTTTTTCTACGGCGTATCCACTCCGCTTGCACCGCTTCTATGCAAAATCCGGAGGGAAAGACGAGCTAAAATGTTTAATCGTCACAAAAAATCGGGATTATTAGATTTTGTTGTAAAAATTGTTCGGTCTTTTTGCCGATATTTTCAAGAGTGGGGTAATCTGAAAGTGTCAGGTACAAGACTGCCCAAGAAGAAAGATGGGTAACGGAAAATGGGACTATGTCAGGGCGCCTCATAGGACGCCCTGACAACCTTCTTAGCGGGCTAATTTTGCTAATGAAATTTTAAGACCGGAAAATCGGCCGATTCCTATTCTTCCCAGGGCAATCCGCGTTTTCCAAAATGTCCGTAGTTTGTCGTCTGCCGGTATATCGGGCGAAGCAGGTCGAAGCGTTCGATAATTGCCGCAGGTCGGAAGTCCATATTTTTTATATATTCGACCGCAGCCGCTTCATCACCGGTCCCGAAGGTGTCGACTTTAACGGACAGGGGCTTGGAGAGGCCTATCGCATACGAAATTTGAATTTCGGCTTTTGAGGCTATTTTCTCTTTGAGTAATTGCCGTGCAATAAAGCGGCAGAAATAAGCGCCGCTGCGGTCCACTTTGGAAGGATCCTTGCCGCTGAAGGCCCCGCCTCCATGACGCCCCGCACCGCCGTAAGTGTCCACAATGATTTTCCTGCCGGTAACACCCGCGTCGGCGGAAGGACCGCCCAGGATAAAACTTCCGGTCGGATTGACGTGAAAGCGGATCTCTTTCGTAAACCAGTCTCCCAATATTCTCGGGGCCAGAGATTCCATGACATACGATACGATTTGGTCCCGTGTAGCGGATTCGGAATGCTGGGGAGAGACGATTACATCCGTGATGGCGACAGGCCTGTTGTTTTCGTATAGAACGGAAACCTGGGTTTTTCCGTCGGGCCGCAGCCATGCGTACGGTTCTTTTCTGCGGTCCTCAGCCAGTCCTCTGGCCCGGTGGTGCGCCAGAAGAATCGGCAGCGGCATCAACTCGGGGCTTTCATCCGTGGCGTAACCGAACATAATCCCCTGGTCGCCGGCTCCCTGCTCGGTGTCGATTCCACTGTTCACGTCAACACCCTGGGAGATTTCAGCTGACTGTTTGGATACGAATTGAAGAATCTTGACGCCATCGGCATTGAAAGGGGTTGCGGGATCGGTATAGCCTATGGCCCGGATTGCCTTGCGTGCGACGTCTTCATGGTCGACAACGCCTTTGGAGGAAATTTCCCCTGCTAGAATAAGAATGTTTTCCTTGCAGAGAACTTCGCATGCGACACGGCTTTTGGGATCTTCCTGAAGATACGTATCTAGAATGGAATCGGCAATATAATCGCATACTTTGTCCGGGTGGCCTTCCGTTACAGATTCCGAGGTGAATATATATCGGCTGGCAGCATTACTTTTAGCGGCATTAGTGTTGTTCATTAATAATACTCCATTTTCCCATCAGGACACACTTCGCAAATTGCCAATTTCATATGCCCTGCTTTTAATTTGCCCCACTTATTTTCTATACTTCCCGCTACAAGTCAAGGATAGTGAAATCCGGATCCTATTCTATGCCCGATCCGATTCCGTCAACGACCGCTGTGTGTCTGTGTAAATCATACTATGCCTGGCCCGAATTTCTCCCGGACTGTTCCGGACTTCTGTGTTTTCAACTATTTGTTAAAGGATTTCTGTTAATGGACGGAATTCTTATTGCCCTGGGGGAAACGGGGATCGGGCGCTTCTTCCTCAGCCGCAAAATCCTCTCCACGGGATTCTATATCCCAGTGCTGCGGTTGTTCCGGGATAATTCGAAATACTTC
>JARRLM010000180.1:0-7646 GCA_037386985.1 Acidobacteriota bacterium
TCCTCCACATTTCGCTCCCGTTTGCTCGTAATGCTGCGCAAATAGGCTGTCGCGTTGCTCGTGATCTTTTCCGTCAGGGTTTTCCCAGCTTCTCCCCCGCTGACCGGAAATCCGCCGATTGCCATGAGAGGATGCGCCGCTCCAGTATTGGTGCCGGGAGCCATAACGGCAACATCCGCCGCCATGAGAATGAAGAATCCGGCGGATGCGGCTTTAGCTCCGCTCGGAGCTACGTACACCACAACCGGAACCTCGCTGCTCAACATCCGGCTTATAATTTTCTCCATCGACGATCCGAATCCTCCCGGCGTCTGAAGTTGAATCAAGAAAAGCTGAGCCTGATCCTCTTCCGCCTGGTCGATACACCGGACTATAAACCCTGCCGTTACCGGATCGATCGCATCATCGAGCGAAATTCGGGCGATATTCCCGAATCCCGGAAAGGCGGAAAAGAGAAACAGAAATACCAGAATAATACAGCGGATTTTTACCATGTCTTTATACGCCAGTTTTTTACAATTATAACATAAAAGAAATTAAAACATCGTTGATCGTGTAAATTGTCGAAAGTCAGACGTCGGAGGTCAAACGTCCGACGTCATAATTCGTATAAGGGCTGTAAATGTATTGTTCCAAGTTCTCAGGTTCCAGGTTTACAGGTTCTGTTCGAAGGTTGAAAGTTCCAGGTTCGTTCCTAGTTCGAACATGTAACTTTTGAGCGAACTTGGAACCTGCGAACCCCTAACCCATCCCCCCCAACCTCAAATCGGATAGTAGTTTTGACTTTTGACCGCTCCTCAGAGACAAGAATGATTATCTAACCGTCAATGTATCTGCATTCTACGATGTTGCATGTTCTGCTTGTTGTTCGGCGTGATAGGAGGACCGGACTAACGGACCGGATGCCACAGATTGAAATCCAAGGGAATATGCGCGGTCCTGATATTCCGCAAATTCTTCGGGTGTATAAAATTTTTCCACCGGCAGATTTACACGCGTGGGCTGCAGATATTGGCCCAGCGTCACGATATCCACTGCAGCATTTCGCAAATCTTCGAGCACTTCCATGATTTCATCATGACGTTCTCCCAACCCCAGCATGATGCTTGATTTCGTTACCAATCGGGATTCCAGCATTTTAACATTGGACAACAGGTCAATGGACCGGCGATAGAGGGAACCCGGCCTCACGGATCGATACAGCCTTGGAACTGTTTCCACGTTATGACCCAAAACATCCGGTTCCGCTTCTGCAACAACTCGAAGAGCTTCAGAACTCCCCTGGAAATCGGGAATAAGTACTTCCAGGCGGATACCCGGACATGCAGCCTGGGTTTGGAGGATCGTCTCAGCGAAAATAGACGCCCCGCCGTCACTGAGATCGTCCCGGTCCACGGAAGTGATAACTGCATATCGGAGCTGCATCTTCCTTATGGCATAGGCAACCCGTGATGGTTCGTCGTGATCGTACTTCGGGGGCAAGCCCGTTTTTACTGCGCAAAACCTGCAGGATCTGGTACACACCTCGCCCAGGATCATAAAAGTGGCAGTACCGTTGCCCCAACATTCACCGATATTGGGGCAGCGCGCATCCTGGCAGACCGTATGGAGCTTTTTTTCCCGTACCAGGGATTTGAGCCTGATGTAGTTCTCTCCTGCAGGCAGCCTTACCTTCAACCAGTCAGGTCGCGAATGCCGCCGATCTTGCGACACATTGTCCGCGTCTTGTTCAAGACTCTCTTTTGTATCCATACCATTAATAATAAGCGGAAACGCCTCATCATAAAAAGAGTTTTGAGTTCTGAGTTCTGAGTTTAAGTGAGAACATGTGAACCTAACCATCAACCATTAAATGTTTGCTATGAACCATCGACTGTTAATCCCAGCCCCAGAACTCAGAACTTAGAACTTAGAACGTAATAATTGTATATGAGGATCCCGAATTTATTTCAGCACAGGTAAGAGGAACCCGCATATACGACGTCGATCTGGAACGGGATAACAGCTCCCTCCTCTACTCCTGCGACTGCCCGTATTTTGAAGATAACTTTAATGTCTGTAAGCACATCTGGGCGACCCTACTTGAAATGGAGAAGAAGGGTCTGCTGAAAGCATGGAAACACGACTTCCCAAATGAGCTGATTCCGGCTTACCTGAATCCACATCAGGAAGAGAACCTCAATTTCAGAAATTCGGATTTTGAGGACCCGCTGGATATCGACGACATCTACAATATCGACGCTGCAAATCCCCTTAAATCAGGGCACACGGACACATCGAAACAAAGTGATTGGCAGCGGCTGTTAGGTAATTTGAATCAAGCTAACAAAAACATTCCGGGCGTGCAATCCTGGCAGAATGGACGGGAAATTATTTACCTATTCGAATTTCCCAGGCAGGGTTCATGTTATGGACCGACAATTCAGCTCAATACACGCGAACCGAAAAAAACCGGAGGTTGGAAAAAAGAAAAACCTCTCACCTTCACACATGAAATGCTGTCGACAATCCCCGATCCGGCCGACCGTGAAATCCTGCACCGTCTCGTCGGCGTACAGCGTGAAACATGGTATCGCAGCCCTTATGAATCCAAGGCACGTTTTACTCCACGCGATCATGATCTGCAGGTACTGCTGCCTAAAATATCCGATACGGGGCGCCTCTATTTACGTTCTGTCGAAACAGGAGAAATATTCCCGTTAAAATGGGATGAAGATGCCCCCTGGACACTACAGATCGATGTCCGCCCGGACCACTCTGGAGGGCAATACGAAGTCTCAGGAGCTTTTTACAGGGCGGATCAACGTATCGAGGTTTCCCGGCCCGAATATGCTTCGTATGAAGGGATTCTGGTTACGGGCGAATCCATATCTTTCTTCAACGGATCCCGGGAATGGCTCAGCTTTTTCCGAAAGGAAGGTTCTTTCTTTTTCCCCGATTCTGATGCAGACCGATGGCTTGAAGAGATGTATGCCATACCGGACATACCTCCGTTAAATCTTCCCGAAGAACTTCAGCTTGAGGAGGTCGAGGTAGTTCCGAAACCGATGCTGCGGATACGCACACGGCAAAAACCATGGGGAGCCTCCTATATCACCGGAGACCTTTATTTTGATTACCAGGACCATATTATCGGGGAGTTTGAGGAGGCAACCTGCTTCACACTCCCCAGTGAACGGCGCAGAATCCTGCGACTGCCCGAAAGAGAAACGATCGCCAGTCAAAAACTTATAGAGGCCGGCTTCAAGCGATGGAAAGACTATCGAAACAGCGAAAGCTGGACCGTAGCCAAGTCCCGATTACCGTCAGCCGTCCGCTATCTTGTTGCCGACAGTTGGCATGTGGAGGCGGAAGGCAAATTGTTCCGTAATCCCGGCAATGTCCGATTCCGGCTCACCTCTGCAATAGACTGGTTTGAGCTGCACGGAACAGTGGAATACGGAGAAACAAGCGTTACCATCCCCCGTTTACTGAAAGCGCTGAAACGGAAGGAATCCACAATTCTCCTCGATGACGGTAGCTACGGAATGCTGCCTGAAGAATGGTTGGATAAATTCGGGATGCTGCTCGAGCTGGGATCTTCAAGGGAAGACCATGTGCGCTACGGTCGTAATCAGGCAGGTTTGCTGGATGTTTTGCTGGAGGCCGAACCGGATTCAAGCTGTGATGAAGTATTTCAAAAGGTTCGAAACGAACTGTTTTCTTTTTCAGGCGTAGACCCTGCAGAGCCGCCGCCAGGATTTCAGGGCTCTCTCAGGCCGTACCAGCGCATCGGTTTGGGTTGGATACACTTCCTGCAGCAATTCGGATTCGGGGGTTGCCTGGCTGACGATATGGGTCTCGGAAAAACAATCCAGGTTCTGGCGCTTCTCGAAGAAAGACGTTCTCTTAGAGAAACCTTAAGGGGCGAAGAGAGACCGCCGTCGTCTCTGGTTGTCATGCCTCGATCCCTCGTTTTTAACTGGCTTCAGGAAGCTGAGCGCTTCACACCCCGCCTTCGAATTCTCGACCATACCGGAGGGGAACGGATTCGCAGTCATCGGCATTTCGACGATTATGATGCTGTTTTCACCACCTACGGCACTCTCCGCCGGGATGCACCTTTTTTCAAGGAAAAGTTTTTCGATTACATCATTCTGGATGAAGCTCAAGCGATTAAGAACGCTGCAACAGAGTCTGCCAAGGCCGCCAGGCTTCTAAAGGGCCGTTACCGCCTTGCTCTGAGCGGAACGCCGATTGAAAATCATATCGGTGAATTATGGAGCCTGTTCGAATTTCTGAATCCCGGCATGTTGGGAACAGCCTCGGTGTTCAAATCAGGGAAAGAATCCCGGGCAAATCATGGGGGCCAGGCCAGGCTGGATGAAAGTCATAGGATTCTCCTTGCCCGGGTATTGCGACCCTTTATCCTGCGCCGCACCAAGAATCAGGTGGCTCCCGACCTACCGGAAAAGGTGGAGCAAACACTATTCTGCCAATTGGAAAGCACACAGCGCGCCCTTTACGACGAGTTGAGAACCCACTACCAGCAATCACTCCTGGAGCGGATACAGAACGACGGCGTCAATAAATCAAAAATCTATATCCTGGAGGCGCTCCTGAGGCTGCGCCAGGCAGCCATCCATCCCGGTTTAATCGATAGCTCCCGATTGGATGAAAGGAGCGCAAAAATGGATATGCTGCTTCCTCAGCTTATGGAAATCCTGGATGAAGGGCACAAAGCGCTGGTCTTTTCACAATTCACTTCGGTCCTTCAAATTCTCCGAAACAAGCTGGATGATGGGAAAATCAGCTACGAGTACCTGGACGGCCAGACACGCAACCGTAGTGCTGCGGTGGATCGTTTCCAGAGCAATCCGGAGATAAAACTCTTCCTGATCAGCCTTAAAGCGGGAGGACTTGGATTGAACCTGACTGCCGCAGAATATGTGTTTCTCCTGGATCCCTGGTGGAACCCGGCAGTGGAGGCGCAGGCTGTAGACCGCACCCACCGGATTGGGCAAACGCGGTCGGTTTTCGCGTACCGTTTAATTTCCAAGGACACGGTTGAAGAAAAAGTACTGGCTCTTCAAGCCACAAAACGTGAGATCGCCGATGCCATCATCAACCAGGACAACAGCTTGATACGCGACCTCTCATCCGATGATCTTTCACTTCTCCTGAGCTAAAAGGTCAAAAGTCGAAGGTCGAACGTCCAACGTCGAAATCCGTCTGAGATCTGTAAATGTATTGTTCCAGGTTTGCAGGTTTGCAGGTTCGCAAGTTCACAAGTTCCGTTCCAGGTTCCAGGTTCGTTTAAAAGCTACATATTCGTGCCAGGAACGAACCTGGAACTTTCAACCTGCGAACAGAACTTGCGAACCTGGAACCTGGAACCTGCGAACATCTAACCCATCAGCTTATCAATCTCAAATCAGTTAGTAGTTTTGACGTTGGACCTTCGATTTTCGACGGTTTATAGTTAAGCGAATTTGTTGATGATGGGCTGTAATTTTGATTGATTGAATCCTACCGCGAACGCTTCGATGTTGTCGGCAGGACTTTCGATTTCAGCGTCCTGCTCCGGGTCCATTACGACGATGCATGTACCGAACTTCGGTTTCATGATTTCCGTGCGCCTCTTCACATCCGCCAGAGCGTCTTCGTCGGCCAGTTCCTGCTCCAATATAAATTCGACCATCAGATCGGGACCCTTAATTTTTCGTGTGTGGATATCGGCAAAGACGGGAATATCCGTAAGATCCGCCACAACGGAAAGGAACAGGACGCGGGAATCCAGTGCATAGGATGTATCCCCCGTCCGCTTTTTCGGCTTGACCGGAGGTTCGAAGGGAATGTAATAGGTTTCCACCTCCCTGGCCAGCGGCATTTTTACGGCCATGTGCTTGTTGAATTTTTGAGAATGCAGAATGAATTCCGGTATTCGCTTGGCCACATGATGGAACTGGCGGCCAAAAGCAATTTCCTTTAATTCCCCCGCGCACGGCTTGTAATCCTGGTCAAGATCGACCCCGATAATTTGATCCGGCTCCATCAAACGTATCAACGCGAGCGCAGCCCACGATTCATACCCGAGGCAGCAAAAATTTGCCGTGGTGGCGTGGAGATCACCGTCGGCAAGCAGTTCAAATTCATCCATGGTAACCTTGCCCTGTACAAGCTCAAACAACCGGTTGTAAAGCACACGCACCAGCCCTTGTTTTGGATCGTGCAGAAAACTCGACAGATCCACCGGCACTTCAATACGTTCCAGCCCCAAAAGCTCCATCAATTCCTTCTCGGATTGGCAATAATTTTTACTGAGAGTACCCGCCGCCACCGGCAATGAGTTGCAGTGATCCTCCACCAATGTACTCCGGACGGCGTCAAAATGTCGGTAGAATGTATCCCGCAAATGCTTCGGGATTGAAACTTCGCTCATATCGATATGGATCTCGGGATTCGCTTCCGTGTAGTCTTTAAGTACTTTGTATTTCTCTTTCCACAGCGACTGTTTGTTCATCTTTCATCCATTAATTTAAAAGTTGTTAAAATGTCGAAATAGACTTATGACCTTCGAGGTTCGACTTTGGACCCGTTCCAATCCCGGAACACATTACCTCATTCCAGATCATACAGGCTCTGAATATTTGCCTATACCTTCCCGAGGCCCGATGGCGTTCTGTACAGCGCAGACAATAAGCTGGGTCGAAGCCATGGCGTGGCTGATACCCGAACTGCCGTAGCATGCATTTCCCGTTCTCGTCTCCATAATATACGGATCGCAGGGCCCTATATCCAGGATCGTCGGTTTCTTGTATTCAAACATATTCGTATTGAGTTTTACCCCGGTTTTTTTATCGAATATGAATTCTTCCGTCAATCCTATCCCGTCGGTAAACATCATCACCTGGTGAATCTGTCCTTCCAGGGAGGTCGGCCGCAGCGCCTTGCCAGGATCGCAGACAACAACGTATTTTGTAACTTCCGCCTTACCGGTCTCCGTATCCACAGCCACTTCACAGAAAGATGCGTTCATGGTTTCAAGGATTTTTCCCCGCCCTATATTCCAGGTCGTCGTCGGCGGCCTCCCATAATAAGTTGCACAGATATCCTTGTCATGATCATGGGCTTCGGGAAATGCAGAAAACGGGTAATTCTTGCCTGGATCCGATTTCAGATACACCGTCGAGTCTTTCGTGTCGAGTTCTTCGGGTTCAACTCTGAATGTTTCAGCCGCCACCTTCAGGAGCGACTTTTTGCAGGCAACGGCCGCTTCTTTAGCCACCCAGGACGAAGCTGCAGTTCCGTCGCTTCCGCCTCCCACAGGCGTAAATATCGCCTTGCGATCATATTCAAGGATGACATCCTCAACCCTGGCGCCCATTTCTTCCGCCACAACCATTGCAACAGCATCGGCTGAATAGATGCCTGCCCAGGGGCCTTTGGTCGGTACATAGACTTTGCCGTCCCCCTGTACCGTAACCGTGCAGGCATAGGTCATGGTGGCGTGACGGGGTGACATCTGGTACCGGAAGCTCCCTCCGTGCATCCGACCATCCGGCAGCTTTTTGGTTGCTGGCGCGTGCCATTTCCAGTTCATTGCCTCCCGACCTTTGTCGATGCACATCTGAAAACTGCGAGGAACGCTCTTGTCGGTCTGCGAT
>JARRLM010000181.1:0-4796 GCA_037386985.1 Acidobacteriota bacterium
GACAGATCGGGCAGAGCAGAAAGTGTCCCGGCAGCGACGGAAAGTGGTTTCTTTAATTCGAGTCAGGAATTATACTCCTAGCTCAAAGGCACAGTAATCTGGAATTCGCTTTTTCGGAGCAGGAGGACGACAATGCCGGATGATTTCAAACCCTGGACATGGGAACCCCCTGAAGGTGTTTCCCCCGTTGACAGCAGATTATCGCGGCAGGATGCCCACGACAAGCTTTCGGGTCAGGCGGTTTTTACGAGAGATGTGGATCTGCCCGGAATGCTGTACGCAAAGATCCTTATCTCGCCCTATGCGCACGCAAGAATCAAGAGCATGGACACTGGCAAAGCGGAGACGATCGTTGGCGTCCGGGATATATTAAAGTTCGACGATCCGGACATAGAATTCGAGAATTCCACAGGCGGTTACTGCGCCGCTGCGTATAACATCCTCACGCTTCCCCGCACGAGCGATCACTATCAGCACCCGATGGGGGTTGCCGTGGTAGCCGACAGCGAAGAGGTATGCGATCGCGCGCTCCGAATGATTGAGATCGAATGGGAAGAGCTGCCTTTCATCCTGGATATGGAAGAATCCCTGAAACCGGACGCACCCAGAATCATGCCGGAGGTTCTGCGCCTGAACCGGGGGGCTAAAGATCCGAACACGCTTGCAACCAGAACCAACAACTTCGGCGATATCGAAAAAGGATTCGAAGAGGCGGACAAGGTTATCGAGTATACGATGACCAGGGCGCCCAACACCACGGCGGGCGTTGAGGCGATGGCCTGCGTCGTCCGGTGGAGAGGGGAGTTTCTGGACATTTGGGCCCATCACACGGGATATATGCGGCCGGTCCTGAGCAGCGCCAGCACACTGCTTGGGGGACTGTCTGGCGTTGCCATCGGGTATGGAGCGCAGGAATACGTCCCCGATTCCAGGGCGGAGGGGAGGGACAGAACTCTGCCTCCCATAGCGGACAGAAACAAGATAACCGTGACCATGCCCTATCAGGGCGCCTGGTACGGCGGTCTGGCATGGCTCGGATACTCTACGGCGTTTCTACGCATGGCTGCCATCCTGGCAAAAAGAGCGAAGAACCGGCCGGTAAAACTGCTGTACGACGAAAGCGGTTTCTACCTCAACGGGGACGATGCCGCGACATACAGATGCAAGGTAGGGGCGAAGAAAGACGGGACCATCACAGCCGTCGACTGGGACGTCGTCGGGCCCTACCAGGAAACCCATATCGATAAAACCCACGAGTCCACAGCCATTCACAACATGCGCAATACCCAGCGATGGGCCCTGATCAATCACGGGCACCATATCTGCTTCCGCCATGGCTCCCACTGCTGCGCTCCCCACAACGTCATGTTCGACAAGGTGGCTGCGGAATTCGGGCTGGACCCGACGGAAGTGGCGCTTAAAAACGACGGCTGCCAGGGGCATGACTGGGAGTGGATCACTCAATATCAGAAAGAGAACGGCTTTCCGCAACGGCAGAGCCTGCGGGAGGTGATCGGGCTGGGGAAAAAGGCGATCGACTGGGACCGGAAATGGCACGCTCCCGGCGCCCGGAGACTCCCTGACGGGAGAATGCACGGTTTGGGATTTGTCCATATCAACGAATGGAGCTGGATTTCGGGCAGGCAGTTTTCCTGTCTGATACTTCGGGACGGCCTTCTGACGATCGTAGGCATGCGCGCCGATTTCGGCATGGACACCGAATCGGCATTCCGCCACTGCGTGGCAAACGAGGCGGGATTAAAGTACGAAGACACCGTGATCCAGGAGAACGATTCCGATGCGGGTGCCTACAAATTCTGGGTTCCGGGCGGATCGATGGGAATCAGCCAGACCACTCCGCAATTGATCGTCGCGGCCAGGGCTCTGAAGAAAAAACTGCTGGATTACGCCGTCCGACCGAGCATGAGTCGTTTTGGCGGGGCTGCTGCGGCCATGTTCCCGGAGAAAAAGGCGGAAGATCTCGATGTCAAGGACGGCTTCGTTTTCGAGAGGGCGAATCCCCAGAACCGAAAAACGGTCCGCGATGTCGCAACTCCGTTCTGGGCGGACGATCCGGCAATCATTCATCCCACAGTTCCGGGTGTCAGCGGCTTGACCCTGAACGGACAGCCGCATCCGCAGATGTATATCATGAGCCGGCAGGCGCATTTCATGGAGGTCGAGGTAGACACCGAAACAGGAGAAGTCCTCGTTACGAATCTGGTGTGCGTCAATGATGTCGGGCATCTTTTCAACCGCCGCGGCGCGGAAGCCCAGCAGTACGGTGGAGCGTTCATGGGCCTGGGAAGAAGCGCGACTGAAGAGAAAGTCTATTGCCCGAGAACGGGTGTCGGCCTGAATTTCGACAATATCGGCTACCACATCGGGACGATGAACGATTACCCGCCGGTGGAATGCATCATCAACGAAAGCCACCTGGGCTACTCGTCCTATGGCGCCTGCGGCGTCGGAGAAAATACCGGCGCCTCTCTCGCGGGAATCACAGCGGGAGCCATTTACAACGCTACCGGTAAATGGGCCCTGGACTATCCGTTGACGCCGGACAAAGTGCTCAAAGCTCTCGGCAAGATATAAACGCAAGGGCGCGAAGGGAGCAAAGACGCAAGGAAAAACATAACGCAAAGGCGCAAAGAGTAATACTATAATCCGTTGACGACCCGATGGATACCGTCTTTAACAATGCGCTCCCCAAAATTTATAATCATTCCAAGTTTGAGGGACGTTAAGCGAAGGTAAGTCAAGATCTGAGCTTCAAAGATGCTGTTGTAGATCATGACAGCTTTGCATTCGACGATGACCTTATCCCCTGCGATCAGGTCAATTCGGAGGGGAGAACCAAGTGTCTGACCTTTATAAAGGACGGGAAGCTCTACTTGGTGGTTGACCGGTAGGCCCCGTTTCCTCAGTTCCCTAACAAAGGCTTGTTTATAGATGCTTTCGAGGAGGCCCGGTCCGCTCAGGTTGCGATGGACTTCGATGGCACACTCCACAATGTGGCGGCTGATCTGATCCTCATTCAATTCAAAGACTCCGGATCCCAAAGAGGTCATTCGATTCTCCTCAGATTATCCAACAAGGAACCGACCGAATGAGCCAAAGAAACCTTGCGTCTTTGCGTTAAGCTTTTGTTCCAAATTACTTTGCATCCTAGCGTCCTTGCGTTATGTTTTTGTTCCCGAAAATCTTGCATCTTTGCTCCCTTTGCGTCCTTGCGTTATGTTTTTATGCTCTAAAACATTTATGAATATTCCTCAACTTGGTTTAAGCTATATGGATAGCTTTATAAGGAGAGCCCACCATGAATGGACCCAAGATAGTCGAAGATAAAAAGAAAAAGGTTTTGAGGCGTGATTTTCTGGTCGGCGGCGGGACTGCGATAGCGGCCGGGGCCCTGACGATATGTGCCCCTGAAACTGCGACCGCTGCGCCGGCGGCAAACGTTACCTACGAGAAATCGAAAGGTTATGTCGTCTACGACAGCCGGTTATGCCTCGGCTGCCAGAGCTGTATGTATGCCTGCTCGATGACCCACGAGGGCAAAGCGAATCCCTCGCTGTCGAGAATCCAGATAATCCGCGACGCGCCATCGTTCACGAAATACCCCTACGATATTGTCATGTCGGTCTGCAGGCAGTGCGTCTCGCCGCTGTGCGTTCAGAATTGTCCCACCGGAGCAGCCCATGTGGATGGGGCCAACGGCAATGTCCGAAGGATCGATCAGGAGAAATGCATCGGCTGCCAAATGTGCATCCGCTCCTGTCCACAGAGACCGCACCGGACAATCTGGGATGCGGAAAAGAAGAAATCCACAAAGTGCGACCTGTGTATCGATGCGGCCTATTGGAGCATGGAAGGAGGCCCCGGTGGACATCCGGCCTGTGTTGAAATCTGCCCGGCGGATGCACTGAAGCTTGTTGACAAGGCTCCTCTACAAACAGATGTTTCCGGATATGACGTGAATCTGGTCCCGCCGGGAAGGAGCAAGCCCGAACGATTCATAATAGAAGAACTTAGTGAATCATCTCAGGAATAAGGGAGGAGGACACCATGACAGGCGGATACACGGGAAAAATATTGAGAGTCAACCTCTCAACCAAAACTATCAGCACCATCGACACTGCCAAATACGAGGAATTCGGGGGCGGCTATGGGATGGGAACGGCCATATTCTGGGATCTGGCGGTTGCTCCGGGCGAATGGGACCTGAAGGATCCCTACGATCCACATAACGTCCTTCCCCTTTTGGTGGGTCCTTTGGCGGGGACCGGCGTTCCGGCTTCGGGAAGAACCAGCATTTGCGGGCTGTCTCCCGAAACGTTTCCTACCTGCGAATTCTGGCGGGGCAATTTCGGAGGCCGGTTTGGAACCATGATGAAGCGTGCCGGTTGGGACGGAATTGTGGTGGAAGGCATGGCCGAAACGCCCGTATGGATCAACATCGTCAACGACCAGGCGAAGATTGAAGACGCCAAGGAGCTCTGGGGCCTGGACACCTGGGCGACACAGAGCCGGATTGCGTCCATGGTGGGCGGCAGCACCCGCTACGGCGAGCAGTGGCAGGAGATAGACGACGAATATACGACGACAAGACCGCAGATCGTCTGCATAGGTCCGATTGGTGAAGCAAAATCGCACGAGACTGCGCGTCACGAGGTCGAGGAAGCGCGGTCCTCAAGCAACCTACCGCCAGAAGGGGCCGGATCGTCGCCGCGCTGGCCGATGCGGGTTCATCTTCCATACACCTTCCTTGTGCTCTAGTCGAGACGGAGCACGCA
>JARRLM010000182.1:0-8663 GCA_037386985.1 Acidobacteriota bacterium
CAGACATCTATCAAGTTAATTTTATGAATCCATGCAACATTTAACAACAAAAGTATAGATTAACCGTTTATGTCTCATGATTAGGACAAGGACGTCAGGACTACATCCTTACAAATTTTTCAGAAAATTCACCTATCCCACCTTCTTACTTCCGGCTCCTGGCTCCTGGCTCCTTTTTACTATAAATACGGCTTTAACAACAATCGTAGAGTTTCCCGCTCCTTAATGGATTCATTCCCCCGAGTGCCAGGAAAGCATTTGCTTCAGCAGATCGGCAAAATCAATTTTTTGATCGTATAGAGCCCGGCCGAGAATGACTCCCTCTATTCCACAAGCGCGACGTTCCCACAAAGTACGGACATCCGCCATGCTGGAAACCCCTCCGCTTGCAATCACCCGTATTCCCGCTGCACGGCTCAACTTTTCCGTTTCATCGATATTCACTCCACTGAGCATACCGTCCCGTGCCACATCGGTGTATATAATGCGACACACTCCCGCTCTTTTCATCCGGCGTGCAAGATCGATCGCAGGGACAACGGTTTTTTCGATCCATCCCCGCAACATGACGTTCCCCTGACGGGCGTCTATCCCAACAATGATCGACTCCGGATGACGCCTCACGGCCTCTTCGACTATTTCGGGATTGTCCACCGCAACAGTCCCGAGAATCGCCCGCTCCGCACCGAGATCGAGTATGGTCTCAACCTGTTCTATGGTCCGCAATCCTCCTCCGAACTGTACGGGTATTTTAACGGACCGAAAAATAGACTTCGCAATATCGAGATGTGCAAAGCGGCCTGAAAAGGCGCCATCCAGGTCGACCAGATGCAGTCGTGTCGCACCCTGATCTTCCCAATGAAGCGCCATCGAAACGGGATCGTCGCTGTATTCAGTCGACCTGGAAGCGATCCCCTCCTGAAGCCGGACGCACCTGCCACCTTTCAGATCTATTGCAGGTATTAACTCCAGTTCAGGCACACTGGTTGTCATTGCGTAGGACTCTTTCAACAATATTGGATTTTGAACGGGAAATCACATAGAACTTCCACGGAAGCCCTTATTTACAGAATTTTCAGAAAATTTCGCAGGAGCTGCTTCCCGACTTCCTGGCTCTTCTCAGGATGAAACTGGGCTCCCCAGACTTTGCCGTGGCAGGCAATCGAACAGAAACGTTTTCCGTAGCTTGTCCAGCGAACAAGGTCCTCCGGCTCATCAGGCTGTACATAGAAGGAATGAACAAAATAGAAATAACTTCCTTCCGGTATTCCCTCAAGCAGAGGATCCGGTTTCTTCCCCTCGATTTGATTCCAACCCACATGGGGTACGCATAAACCGGGTTCTTCGATTTTAAGAACTCTTCCCGGTATAAGGTCGAGTCCCTCGTGGCTGCCGAATTCCTCGCTGCGGGTAAAAAGAAGCTGCAGTCCGAGACACAACCCGAGGAGGGGCTTCCCACTCTCGACCGCAAACCGGATGGCATCATCCAGTCCTCGACGCTTCAAATTCTCCATCGCGTCTCCAAATGCTCCTACACCGGGAAGTATCAGACGATCAGCGTTTCGCACGATTTCCGGATCCCCGGAAATCGATGGACAGCCGCCGACATTTTCCAATGCTTTTTCAACGCTACGGAGATTCCCCATGCCGTAGTCGACAATTATCGTTTCAGCAAGATCCGCCAAAGCTAAAGCACTCCTTTTGTGGACGGAACACCCTGTACCCGGGTATCGATGCGTGTCGCCAGGTTCAACGCCCGGGCCGCCGCCTTGAACACAGCTTCGAAAATGTGGTGGGCATTGTGTCCGTAAAGCAGTTCAATATGCATATTCACACGGGAATGAGTCACAACAGCCTTCCAGAATTCCTCTATCAGGTCCGCTTCCAATTCACCCACACGTTCCCGCTCTACTTTAACGTTATAAACCATGTAGGGACGCCCTGAAAGATCCATCACAACACGAACCAGCGTTTCGTCCATCGGGAAATACGCATGAGAAAATCTTATGAGTCCCGATTTATCCCCGAGAGCTTTATCCAGGACCGAGCCAAGGCATATTCCGATATCTTCGACGGAATGATGCGCATCGACTCCCAGGTCCCCTTTGCACACGATATCGATATCAAAGACGCCATGTTTTGCCAGCAGCATCAGCATGTGGTCCAGAAACTGGACGCCCGTCTGAATATTCCCCCGTCCGGTCCCGTCCAGATTCAGCGTTACAGATATATCGGTTTCGTTTGTTGTCCTAGTGATCGTTGCTTTTCTTTGTCTCATTTGGATCCCCGGGCGCCCGCCGAACCGCCAGGCATCCTGCTTTCCATGCCGGTCCGGAGCGCAGACAGTAAACGATCGTTTTGCTCCCGAGTTCCTATGCTGATTCTCAGGCACTTCGAAAGCATTGGATAAGAAGACACGTCCCTGATTAATATTCCCTGCCGGTAAAGATCATCGAAAATTATTTTGGGTTCGAACGGCACGCCAACCAGAAAGAAATTGGCTTCCGAGGGATAAACGCAGATTCCGGGGATATCACCAAGCTCTTTCCCCAGTCTGTCCCTCTCTTTCAGAACGTTTTCTATAGTAGTTCGAAACCTGTCTTTATTTTCAACAGCCACTTCAGAAGCCGTAAGACTGAACTGATTCACATTATCCGGTAGTTTCGCTTTTGAAATCTGGGACACCAGGTCTTCGTGTCCGAGCAGATATCCAACCCGCAATCCGGCCATTCCCATCGCTTTCGAAAACGTACGCGTTATAATCAGTCTTGGGTACCGATCCAGCAACTCCAGGCCGGAATGTCCCCAAAACTCGAAATATGCTTCATCCAGCAGGACGTGTCCGGAAAATTCATCCAATATCCGCTGCAAATCGTCATTCCGTATCACCGAACCGGTCGGGTTGTTTGGAGTATTGATAATCAGAACTCCCGCTTCTGAACTTTCCGATTTAGAAATCAGTTCGTTCACGTTATAGGTCGGCGATGGAATAACGACCTTGGTCCCGTTTCCAACCAGAACCATCAAAGTAGCCTGGAGCAACTCATTGGAACCGTTGCCGACAAGTACACCGTCTTTACGCCATCCGGCAAAATCCGCCAGGCTCTTCCGTACAGAATCGGGAACAAAATCGGGATAGCGCGACCACTCTCTCGCTTTAAAACGTCGGAACACCTCTTCCTTTAGATCCTCGGGAAAATCGAAGGGATTTTCGTTCTGATTGAGCTTAATCTCTGCTTCAAACGCATGCAGCGAATAGGCCGGAACCTCCAATACCTGTGATTTCACACCGCGGAGCGGGTCCTTTTTATTCACTTCTTTTTACCCTTGCTCTTTCTCGATTGTCGCCCATCCTGCCGGATGCACACCGACTCTGCATGAGCATCCAAACCTTCCGCCCTCGCCAGGGCGTCGATAGATTTCCATGTGCGCGCCAGTTCTTCCTTTGTATACCGGATGATACCCGTTCTACGCTGAAAGTGGTAGACTCCGAGGGGTGAGAAAAAACGCGCAGTTCCGCTTGTGGGCAGAACATGATTGCTCCCGGCAAAGTAGTCTCCCACAGCTTCGGGAGAATAATCTCCATAAAAGATGCTTCCCGCATTCCGCACCTGATCGATCACCGACAGCGGAAGACTGGAAAAAATCTCAAGGTGTTCAGGCGCAATTTCGTTGATCCACTCCACTGCCTTTTGGAAGCCCTCCACGACAACAATGGCGCCGTAAGTATCCAGGGATTTCCGGGCGATTCTTTTTCTCGACAGCGACTTCAGCTGCGTTTGAATCTCGCGCTGCACGAACATTGCATGCGGGTAGGAGTCCGTGAAACAGATCGAACAGGCGGCCGCATCATGCTCCGCCTGGGAAAGCATGTCCGCCGCTATAAAGCGGGGGTTCGATTCCGCCGTCGCCATAATCACCACTTCACTGGGTCCGGCTATCATATCCACATCAACCGTACCGAAAACCTCTCTTTTCGCTGCAGCCACATAAGCATTGCCGGGGCCGACAATTTTATCGACACGCGGAACGGTCGCCGTTCCATAGGCCAGCGCCGCCACCGCCTGGGCGCCTCCCACCAGGTACACTTCGGTGACATTCAACTCGTACAAAGCGGCGGCGATGATGGGATTCTTTTGAAAGGTCCCCGGAGGGGTCACGGCCACAATGCGGGACACCCCGGCGATCTTTGCCGGAATCACGTTCATCAGGACGGAGGAGGGGTAGGCCGCACTTCCTCCCGGTATATAGACGCCCACGCGGTCCAGCGGAAGGACTCTCTGTCCCAGCACGACGCCGCGCTTGGAGAACTCCCACGACTTCTGTACTTCGCGCGAATGGTAAGCATGTATATTGAATATGGCTTTTTCCATGTCCCGCACGAGAGACGGGTCCGCCTTATTGGCGGCCGCACGCAGGGTCTGCTTGCGCACGCGAAGCTGCCTGGCAGTCAGTTTGACGTTGTCGAATCTTTCCGTATACCTGAGCAGCGCCCTGTCCCCTTCCTTCTGCACATGGGACACGATTTCTCGCGCTGTTTCGGCGATTTCACCGGAAACTGCAATTTTCCGCTTTTCCAGCCGGTTAAAAAGTCTGGTCTTGTCTTTTTCATAAAATATGCGAACCATATCGATCCCTAAACCCGCATTTCTCACAGCTCAAATATTCAATAAAAACCATGTTGAATATTTGAGCCGGTTTCATACTGCTGCCGGCGGTTCATGAATTAATCACCGGCTGCCATTGCGCTGCTGCTGCCCGACATCAATTTTTCTATTTCAATCATTTCCTTCGGCACGTCTGCAGAAAGGATTTCACATCCGTTTTCTGTCACCAGCACGGTGTCTTCGATGCGAACCCCAATGTTTTTTTCCGGAATGTATACGCCGGGCTCTACTGCAATCACAACTCCGGGCTCAAACGGGACGGCATTCCCCGTATCGTGAACGGACATACCTACATAATGGCTGACAGAATGCAGCAGGTATTTGTCGTATCCGTAACGTACAAGCACCTCCTCGACCGCCTCATCAAGATCCTCGAATGAAAAGCCGGGTTGAACCTTTTCCAGCGCAGCTTTTTGCGCTTCCAGGACGGCTCCGTATACCTTTGCCTGTTCAGCGCTGAATTTTCCGGAAATCGGAAACGTCCGGGTAATATCCGAAACGTAATACCTGAAATCGGGTCCTATATCCATTACTACAATATCACCCGCCTCCATCCGACGCTGCTTCCTGTAGTAATGTATGATGCAGGAATTGGGGCCTGACCCGACAATGGGGAAAAAAGCTTCCCCGTACGCGCCGTGCCACATGTAAACAAACTCCGCGATTGCCGCAAGTTGGTATTCATACATACCTGGCTCTGCCGCACGGATCGCCTCTTTTAATCCCAGTGCTCCAATTTTTGCGGCTTTGCGAAGAAGCTCCATTTCCGTTTCATCTTTGATCCTGCGCATTTCGTCCAATATGGGAGACAGGTTCTTAATTGTGACGGTAACACCGACTGTTTCCTTCAATTTTGACTGAAAAGCGGATTCTCGACTTGTCCGGCCATCCCATGTATTTCCCAGTATGTCCGCGTCATAACGTACAGCACGATCCCGGCTTGAAGCAGCCGTTTCATAAGGCGCAAAGGGGGTAAAGACAACTCGCGATGTCTGCACGTGTTTCTTCAACTCATCCCCGAATTCAGCCAGTTCCATAATCTTGTCAACAGTGGAAGCCTGTCGGGCTTCAGGGCCGGCATACACTTGAGGTCCCTCCCACTGTTCCATATTCTCATCCTGCGGCGGCAGGAAGAGGATGGATTCCCGTTTGGAACCATCCAGCAGAAGCAAGGCTTCCGGAACAGCCGCACCGCTCAGATAGTAAAAATTATTATCCTGCCTGAACGGAACATAGGCGCGAGTGTCTGCCACGCCCTGCAATACCGCGACCGAGTCTCCTATCCGTCCCATCAGCGCTTGCCGCCTTGCGGCAAAGAAATCAACATCCCCGGCGTATCCGATGCAAACATTTATTGTAAGGAATCCGCACAACACAGCTCTTAACATAACGTTTCATGATAGCAAACGGCGCCTTCTTATGTAGGACTCAATTTCACAAAAATATCGAGGAGGTTGACTCTCGCCGGGGCGAGTCCCATGAGCGCTAACCTAAGATTATCCTGATGGTGCGGGCAAAAGACCTGCAGATAATTTAACGGGTGGAGCCGTTCTGGATTCGGTATCGCAATCGCTATCGAAAGGATATAGATGACTCTCGGGCATGAGCAACTGGATGTGTATCGTGCTGCCATTGAGTACGCCGGATGGGCGTTTCGCATAGATGAACGACTGAAAGGACATCGAACAGCAAAGGATCAACTACTTCGGGCCTCGCAGTCTGTTCCCCTGAATATTGCAGAAGGGAACCGCAAACCAACAGAAGGTGAACGGCCCGGATGGCTACAGATGGCGGATTGACAAGTGGCGCGCCAGGCGGAGAAGATTTTTTGAAATCGCGCGGGGATCGGCTCTTGAATGCGCGGCCGTTCAGGATGTCCTGGAAGTGTGCGGTACTATATCAAGGGCAGAGAACGCAGATGCAAAAAGACTACTTGACCGGATTGTTGCGATGCTGACGAAACTCGGACGGCGTGGTTATACAGTTCGGGAAGGATTGAATGGAGACGACAGCGATAAAGTCGACTGCGATACCGATTGCGATACCGATTCCGATAGCGACTAAACTGCAAAGCATTTGTCTTAAGTTAGCGCTTAGGGGAGTAGGCCCCGGGAACTTGCGCCACAGGCATTAAT
Source organism: Acidobacteriota bacterium (assembly GCA_037386985.1). Taxonomy (GTDB): domain Bacteria; phylum Acidobacteriota; class UBA6911; order UBA6911; family UBA6911; genus UBA6911. Next base: position 6,803 of record JARRLM010000182.1, read on the forward strand.
GCTCCTCAGTATCCGCAAGCTCTTTTGAGGAAACCAGGGCCGCGCGTGTAACGGCCTTCCCTCCGAACCGCTGTACGATATCATCCAGCGCCGCCGCCAGCTGTCGATCCTTCTGCGGCTCTTCATCCAGCAGCGACATCTGATTACCGGAATCCACTACCTCCAGGTTACCGGCATGAACTCCGATCAGACGAACCGGGACGCCTTCACGGACAAGAGATTTCATGAGTTTCAGTGCCACGGGGAAAATTGCTTCAGTCGTATCCGCGGAACGGTCCAGTGTCGTCCTCCGGGAATGAGTAGAAAAATCCGACTCCCGGAATTTAATGGCAATCGTTCGGGCGTATACCCTGTTTTTTCGAAGCCGGTAAGAGACCCGTTCGGTTAAATCCAGTAGAGTCTTTTCCAGCAGATCGAGATTCGTCGTATCCTGGTCGAAGGTGATTTCATGGCCGATGGATTTGCAGCCGTCTTCAGGAAGAACCGGACGATCGTCAATGCCACGGGCAAGTCGAAGAAGATGCGCCCCAACTTTACCCATCCCGGCAATACAATTCTCCCGCGGCAGATCCGCGATCTGCCCTATCCGTTGCAGACCAAGGTTTTTGAGGTAAACCTCGGTTTTCGGCCCCACTCCCCACAACCGCCCGATATCCAGCGGCGCCAGAAAGTCCTTTTCCCGGCCGGGCTCGACAACAACCAGGCCGTCCGGTTTCTTCAGATCGGAGGCCACCTTGGCAAGAAATTTATTCCGGGCCACTCCAACGGAAGCGGTCAGCCGCAATTCCTGTTGAATTTGAAGCTTGATCTTTTTCGCTATTTCGATCCCCGAACCGAAAAGCTTTCGGCTTCCGGTTACATCCAGAAAGGCCTCGTCGATACTTACCTGTTCACGGGCCTCATAGGAACAGGTAGCAACGATGCCGCGCCCTTTCCCCTGTTTTGGATCGGATCCGACAATTACGGGCTTGCTTCTATATTCAGGGTGGTCCCGCTGCTCCACCGCCGCATAGAAAGCATCCATATCCACATGCAGAATCGTCCGAATCACAGGAGTTTTTCCTTGAAAACGTTATCGCGTCCTGACCTTTTTTAAATATAGATCCCAAAAAGCATAAAGAAAAACGGAGACACAATAATGAACCCGCATTTCTCAGAGGAAACTGACTAACGACATCCCAAATCCACTATTATGAAGATCAGATGTCTGCACGATCCTGCCAGCCTTTAGTAAGTCTGTAAAAGTGCATGATGAACAGTACCAGAACTCCGGCAATCAGGGCGCTGCCGGCAAATGCGTGCATGATGCCATGCAGCGCTCGTTCGGTTTGTTCCACGTTGGGCACATAGCCGAACCAATCCAGTATCCAGCCTGCAGAAGCGCCTCCAATGGCAATGCCCAGTTTCAGCGCCAGCAGGTGCCCTGAGAAAAACATGGCCATGGCGCCCTTGCCGGATTTTTTCAAGCCATAGTCCACCGTATCGGGTATTGTGGAAAACAGCATTGCGACAAACATCATTTGTGTGAAGCTCGATAGCATTGATAAAACAAAAGCCACGTAAATGCCATCCTGCGGCACAAAATAAAACAGCCCGTTGGTGACCATCATACCCACAATGGCAATTTTAATAATGGCGACTTTACACAGCCTTTTTACCAGCCATGCGCAAAACAGGGCCCCGCAGGCGGCGGCAACCATTCCGGATGAAAGGAACAGGCCTATCAAATGTTCACTGTTCAGATAGTAATTGACGTAGTAGGGAGTGACGGCGCCTTTCATCCCATCGCGAATCCAGAATACAATCGTCACTATAGCTATGATCTGCCATTGCCTGTTGCGCAGCATGCCCCAGATGTCGG
>JARRLM010000183.1:0-1548 GCA_037386985.1 Acidobacteriota bacterium
ACGTTCGCCGCGCGGCCAGCCGATGCACGTCGGGGAAGCTGTATCCACTTCATGTTCAGAATAAGCCTGCGGACCGAAGTTGGGGTTGCTGACCCTGTAAAGCGGCTCGCCGTCCTCGCCGGCAATTGGAGAATTGTTCCAGCCAAGGTAAACGGCGCCCGCCGGGGGCGCTTGATTAAGGGTCAAAAGCGTGTAGTCGCCCTTTGTCCCAGTTGCCGCCACCGTAACGCCAATCGTACTGGCAGGCGGTGGCGTACCACCGGCGATCAGGCTGTCGGGACAGGAGCCCTCACAGGAATCAGTTGTGTAGTTGAAGAAAGTCTCGAGGTTCGAATTGTTCGACGACAGGCAATGATTGGCCGTCAGGAAGTAAGGGATCTGCGAAGAAGTGTCAGTGTCGGCAAGCAATCCTCCCGTGCAGGTGTAAATATAAGGGATCTGGATCCATTCCATTTTAGCAACCGCATCCTCAGCTGGCGTTGCAGGCCCTGTACCTTGGCAGGTTACATCAACCAGGCAGGGTGCGTTATCCGAGCAGGGCCAGCTATCGTGGCTCTGCTCCTGCGACCGCGGAGGCCTGCCGCTGATATGGGCGACTTCAGAAATCAAAAACGATATCCGGGACCTGTCGGCTTCAGACGAGTTGCCGGTGTAAACAAGTACTAGCAGGCCTTTTTCGCATGCAAAGGAAAGGAACAATAATACAACAAACACAAAGAGGCCAAACCAATATAAATTACATTGCCTGGCCATTTGGACTCATGAAGTACATCTCCGCATCGTCCGGAAGCGAGCAGCCGGTAATATGAAGCCTGATTGCCTGCGCTCCCGGCGAAATCACCGTCACAGCCCAAACGAAACTTCCGTCCGGGTCGTTCCGTGTAAGGCCAAAATTGAACTGCCCCCCGAATTGTTTGCCGACAGCGCTCACGATCGGCTTCACAACTCCGATACGAAGAGGCGCAGTTCCTCTCGGTTCCTGTAAAAGCAGGTCGCTCTTATCCGCTTCAGTAATTTCGACCTGCAGCGGCGTCCCGTCAACTCCGGCAGGAAGCAGAGCTGTAAGTTCCCGATTCAGCTGCTGCTGACGGGCATGCTGTTCTGCCACGGTTAAGCCTTCCACCTGTACTTCCGGCCCGACGTTCCCGGGGCGCTGGGCAGCATGGGAAGGCACAACAGCTGCTGACATCCCAATGGCTACGATTATTGATGCATAAAATGCCGTCCATCGGCACAACCTTCTAGAACGGTTCAACATAGTTATTTCCCCCATGGGAAGTCTTGGATACTTATGAATCCTTATACAGATTCTTCTTTTTAGAATGTTAGGATCAGGCGGAACGGGTGTCAATCTTTATTGAAATATATTTTCATAAATAACGTATCTTCATTAAATGATTAAACATACGGTAGTTTAGCCTATAATTTCAAGAACAACACTTTCACATATTGAGGTGATATTAAATAGATTGTTATTTCCGTTCTATAGACAATGGGTGTCCAGGTATTTCTATCAAATTCTGCGATTTGGAGTTTCAATCGATGTAG
>JARRLM010000183.1:1643-6428 GCA_037386985.1 Acidobacteriota bacterium
AATTTATAAATATTCTTTGTTAAAACGTTCGGACGCTGCTGATCATGATTGACAATTTATGTACTTTATTATATAAAGTTCTTTATTGCTTTGTTGTTTACGAGAGACTTTGGTGACAAAACAACGGGTTTTTCCGAACGGGAGTTATGCAGTGCGGATCAAGTGAGGGTGAAACCATATTATAGCGGCAACCCTGTGCAGCTCGACAATCCGGAAACACATAATCATCGAATCGATTTCTCTTAATTTGGAGTGACTCATGTTCCCTAAAACTCGCTGGTTCCTCGTCGTTCTCTTCTCTATTGCCATGGCCTGGATGGAATCGGCAGCGGTACTTTATCTACGCCTTCTCACTCATCGTATTCAATCCTATCAATCCGATCCGCTGCCGCTGTTGGCTGGGGTGGCACAGGTTGAGCTGGTACGCGAAGTGGCAACCGTCCTGATGCTGCTGGCTGTCGGTTGGCTGGCGGGCCAAACGGTGCGCAGCCGCCTGGCTTATTTCTCAATCGCCTTCGGCTTTTGGGATATTTTCTACTACTTATTCCTGATTCCCCTCACAGGTTGGCCAAAATCCCTGCTGGATTGGGACATCCTGTTTCTGCTGCCCCTGCCGTGGTGGGGCCCTGTTATTGCACCAGTGAGTATCTCCCTGTTGCTGATCACCGGCGGCACGCTGGTCATTCAGTTCGATCGGACGGAGCGCCCCTTGTGGCCAGACAGGCGAGTGCCGGCAGCCTGTATGGTTGGCGCGATTCTGGTGCTATACGTTTTTATGTCGGATGCGATTCGAGTACTGGATCAGGGCGCGGATGTCATCCGCCAGGTGCTGCCGACCACCTTCAACTGGCCGCTGTTCGGCTTGGGGTTAGCGTTGATGGCGCTGCCGGTGGTCAACTTGGCCGTGCTGAAACGGGCGAAAAGTAAGGTGCCGGACGCCGAGGGAAACCTTCTGAGATCGTAGCATTGAATCGAATCCGAAGGCTGATCTCAGCCGAGGCATCCCATTAGCCGGCGCTTTGTCGACTGCACCTGCATATATTCCGGGAGGCGATGTTGATGTCTATCCACGGTGCTAAAAAGCTTGGGATTCTTTCCTCAATAATCGGGAAATTCGCAGTGTCGGTGGAAACGGAAAAATGGGCAATTCCCGGCGTTGGAGGAATTTTGGAATGCATGGTTAAAAGAACCAAATATATTTTGATTCAAGAACGCTGTAAAAATGAAGCTCCGCTGGAATATGGCCTGTTGGAAATTCCAACCGGCAAAGTACGGGAGTTTGAAAACGTATTTGCCTGTCTGAGGCGTGAGGTGAAGGAAGAAACCGGTCTCGATGTGATTTCAATTCAAGGAGAAGAAGCCGCATCCATTCGCGAATATACACGGTATAAGGTGCTGCAGTATGCCCCTTTCGCTTCTGTACAAAATCTGAAAGGAGACTATCCCATCCTGGCCGAAATATTTATTTGCAGAGTGAACGGAAGATTAAAAAGTCAAACCGATGAAACAAGAAATCTGCGATGGATTTCCCTGCCGGATTTGCGGAAACTCCTGGAAACTCAGGAAGAATGTTTTTATCCAATGCACATCGCAACCCTGAAAAAATACTTAAACTTGTACTTATAGCCGTGTGGGTATCGCATACAAACCGGGTTGAGTCAGGATGAACAGCGTCTTCAGGTCATGAACCCGCCTCGGCCTCTTCGCTAAGGTTCGTAATGCGTAGCTGTATATTGCATAATCTCGATTTTCTCTCTCAGCTGAATCCCGGCCCCGCTCAATTTCGATTAAATAATCGGTGGGCTCGGGGACGTTCTTTTGTTGAGATTCGGGCATATCGGTGTTATGCATGGGTCGCGCCGCAGTTTGTGGCAGGCCAGGAAAATCATCATGATGCATAGAGAGCATAGCTGCACGGTTCGCATTACCGCGATTTGCTCGTGATCCTCTTCCCGTTTCCAAATTTCCTCTATCGAGAATTGGCTTATATAATATGAATATATTATATGTGACAACTGTGAGAAGAATCTGTTTATAATAATTCAGTTTTACAGTTGATGATGTCAGGCCTTCAAATCCTGCTATTATTTATGCAAATAATTTAGAAACACAGCAAGTGGACCAGGGAGACAGGTAATGCCTGAAAGAGGGCGTGTATTCATAGTGGATCATGACGCCAAAAGAGCTGATAACATTGATGTCATTCTAAAAGAGAACGGTTATGCAGTGGAATATGCTGCCAGCGGCGAGGAGGCACTTGACGCCATCCCCGACATAGAACCGAATCTCGTTCTTTTAGCTGTAAATTTATCGGATATTGATGCATTCACTGTTTCTGAGAAACTCAAAAAAGACCAACGAACCCAGTTCATTCCAATAATATTTATTGCGGCCTTCGAAAATGCTGAAGCTAGAGTCAAGGGGCTTGAACGGGGCGATGACCTAATTAGTGAACCATTCGAAGAACATGAGGTATTAGCTCGTGTTGAGCGCCAAGTTACTGTTTCGAAAGTACGTATGGCACTCCGAGAGTCGGAGGCCAAGTTCCGGTCGGTAATGGAATCCGCGATTGATGCCATCATCTCAGCGGATCAGGAGGGTAATATCCGCTCGTGGAACAGCGCCGCCACGGCTTTGTTCGGATTTATTGAAAGTGAGGTGATCGGCCAACCCATTGAATTAATTATTCCGGAACGATTCCGCAAAGATCATCAAGAGGGTATAGCCAGAGTAAGTTCAGGTGGGCCAAACCATGTGATCGGCAAGACTGTTGAGCTGGCAGCGATACGTAAAGACGGAACGGAATTCCCGGTCGAGTTGTCTCTTGCAACCTGGTTTCTGGATGACAAGCGCTACTTTACCGGTATTATCCGTGATATAAGCGAAAGAAAACAGGCGGAACAAAAATTTCGATCTGTCACGGAATCCGCGATCGATGCCATCATCTCCGCCGACCATGAAGGCAACATTATCAGTTGGAACAACGCTGCAACACGCATTCTCGGCCACACTCCGGAGGAAGCAATCGGCCGGCGCCTTGAGATCATAATCCCTGAGCGATTTCATGAACTGCATCGAAACGGGATGAAACGTGTCACCGAGGGTGGAGAAAGCCGCGTGATCGGCAGGACCGTGGAACTGTTTGCATGCACCAGGAGCGGCGAGGAAGTTCCGATCGAACTGTCCCTGTCCACATGGACCGTTCGGAAGGATCGTTACTACACTGGGATCATCCGCGATATCCGTGAGCGCAAGCAGGCGGAAGAAACATTGCGAATGAGCGAGCAGGCTCTGCGTGCCAGCACCAATGAATTGAAGAAGAAAAACGAAGTGCTGCAGCGCACTTTAAACCAACTTCATGAAACGCAAGACCAGCTGATTATCCAAGAAAAGATGGCCTCTCTTGGCAAACTCAGCGCCGGAATGGCTCACGAACTGAACAATCCGGCTTCCGCCGCCCAGCGCAGCGCGGATCGAATGAAAATGATGTTCCATAAATTACAGAATGTTCATATCCGATTGAGCGAGTTGAAACTGAAGCCTGAGCAGTTGCAGAAAGTTAAGGAGCTGGATGTGCTTGCCAGTGAACGTGCGGCAAAACCCGTTCAGCTCGACGCCCTTGCCCGCAGCGACAGGGAGGCCGAAATGGAAGCCTGGCTGGAAAAACAGGGAATTGAAGGCGTCTGGGAGCTTGCTCCTGCTCTGGTGAGTCTGGAATACGACGAGACGGAACTTCAATCTCTGGCGGATTATTTCAATGGTGACCAGTTTCCGGTCCTTATCGAATGGATTTCCTGCACCTTCACCATTCAAAGCCTGCTTTCGGAGATCGGCCTCGGACCCGGCCGGATTGCTGAAATAGTCAAAGCGCTGAAGACATACACCTACATGGATCAGGCTCCGGTACAAAATGTGGATGTTCACGAAGGACTGGATAACACACTGATAATCCTGCATAACAAGCTGAAAAAGGGGATCACGGTCCACCGGGAGTATGGTGAAAATCTACCGCTCATTCAGGCTAACGGGGGCGAGTTGAATCAGGTCTGGACGAATATCATAGACAATGCTATTGATGCAATGGAAGGCCATGGGATTCTGAAATTGAGATCCCGACAGGAAGACTCATGGTTCATTGTTGAGATTGAAGACAACGGCTCGGGAATTCCCAAAGAACTCCTATCCAAAATATTCGATCCCTTTTTCACGACAAAACCTCCGGGCCAGGGTACCGGCTTGGGTTTGAATATAAGCCGGAACATCATTGTACAGAAGCATAAAGGACGGATAGATGTGTCATCGGACAGGGGGAAAACCTGCTTCACGGTTCAGCTTCCAATCGGGTAATTCCAGGATCATTCTCATGAATAACATGAGGTGTCCAAGGTGACGAAGCCGATCATTATGACGGTCAATGACGCAACCCTAAAAAAATACTTAACCTTGTATTTATAAGAAAATTGGACACCCATTGTTAACCCCAAAACAGCCAGTTTCATAGATATGTGTAGATTTTTATTCCCGTTCTATTAACAATAGGTGTCCTGATATTCCTCAATAACAGAGATCCAAGAAAGCCCGGAATCAACAAAATGAAATCAGTGTTTTGAAAAGGTAGATGCAAAAAACCAATGGGAGCCACAGAACATGAGTAACGACGTATTTACAGACGCCCTGAACCGAATTAAATCCGTTGGTGAAGATGCCAGAGTATCGGGCGAGGTGATCCGCAGTTTGATGTATCCGCGCGCAACATTAACTGCGGCGCTGCCGGTGCGCATGGAC
>JARRLM010000184.1:0-4782 GCA_037386985.1 Acidobacteriota bacterium
TTAGACATTTAAACGGAGGAGATACCATGGGCCTGCCACGAAGCAAATATGTTCGGGATGGAGAAATAGGCGTCTATCATTGCACCAGCCGGTGCGTACGCCGTGCATTCCTCAGTGGGTATGACGCCTATTCCGGCCGCGATTACTCTCACCGCAAGGCCTGGATAGAAGATAGACTGCATCAGCTCGCATCCATCTTCGCTGTCGATATCTCTTCTTTCTCCGTCCTGTCCAACCACTATCACGTCACCCTGCGAACCCGCCCTGATATCGCAGCCGGTTGGTCCGATTACGAAGTGGCGCGCCGCTGGCTGATCCTCTGCCCCATCCGCTACCGGTCAAAGAAGAAGCCCGAAGTGGCTGTCGAGGAACATATCAACGCACTGGCGGTTTGTCGGGAACGTATTGCCGAACTGCGCCAACGGCTATCCAGTTTGAGCTGGTTCATGGGGCGGCTCAATGAATACATAGCCCGAGCCGCCAATAAAGAGGATAAGGTTAAGGGCCGGTTCTGGGAATCCCGCTTCAAGTGCCAGGTGTTGCTCGATGATGCGGCAATTGCCGCCTGCATGGTATATGTCGACCTTAATCCCATCCGATCAAGCCTGGCGGCTTCCCCCGAAAATAGTGACTTCACCAGCATTCAGCTGAGGATTCGTGCATATAGGAAAGAAATGAAGGCCGCAGAATCAAACACACAAGGCAAACCCGGCCCTTCAACCTGCTGGCTCTGCCCTGTTTCATCGTTAACCGACACGAACGGGATACTGCCGATGACGGAAACGGAGTATTTCGATCTGGTAGACAGGACAGGCCGGCTGATCCGAAGGGATAAGCGTGGAGCCATCGGGGATGATCTTGGTCCGATTCTCCAGCGTATCGGAGTCAGACCGGAATCGTGGTCGGATACTGTTTCTAAATTTGAGGATAAATTCAGACTTGCAGCAGGGCTGCTTCCGAATCTGCGCGATTTCGCCAAACGGATGGGCCAGCGATGGTTTACGGGAGTTCATGCAGCCCAGGCTTCTTTTATATAGGCGCCGAGGAAACCGACCTGGCGGATTTTCAGGTGTCAATATCTCCACGATTGTATATTCAGAGGCAATATCCGGCAATATCGAGCAGGTTTCAAAACCCCATCATCTAACCACTTAGCTTGTTCTCACCTCTAACTGACTGCTACCGTTTCATTCAGATTCGATTCCTAAATTTCTTCTAAGAATCACTTATCTCGCCTTACCCTGAGAAATGCTTATATGGCAAAAAGGTGAAAAAGTATGGAGGTTTTAGTTATTGGGTGTCCAGGTTTTTTCGCAACAGTCCCAAGAAGATATGGAAATCCCATAAAATGGCGAAAACAGATTACCGTCAGCAACAACACCATCTTGCGTTTTGCGGGTGTCTTATAGAATTTTAAAGGGAACCGAAATTTGCTCATGTTCGCAAATTGCCGTATATTGATGTGCTAATTTGTTGCATTTTGCACGATTTGACGATACAGGATTTTCGTTATATGCCGCCGGGAGTATCTAAAAAAAGATTAAACAGATTTTATAACTCTCAGTTCCCAGCTATCCGTTAATCAGGTTTACACGAAATATAACGATTATAAGGGAAGTCTCCTAAGCCATTTGAAATATTGATTTCATCCTCTCTGGCATGATTCTTGCGCGCATTTGGAATGGTCCGCTCTTACTACGAATTAATGGAGCCCCCAAAAAGGAGCTATGCAAGCGGAGGCTGAGGTCGGATTATGAGTGTGAGTTATATCGTAAATGAAAGGATACATGCAGAGGATGCTGAATTCGTGCCTCTACCCCGAACCTCCAGGCACCTCTGGGCAATAATTCTGGCAGGAGGGAACGGGGAACGGATCCACTCACTTACGAATCGATGGAAGGGTCGGCATGTGCCAAAGCAATACTGCGCCTTTGTCGGCTCGCGATCCATGTTACAGCACACGCTCGATCGGGCGGATGTATTGGTAGAACCGGAGCATCAAAGAATCCTTATTGCCAGGGCGCATCAACATCAAGCTCGATCCCAGCTGGCAGACGACTGGCCTGGAAGAATCATTGTTCAACCTGAGAATCGGGATACTTTCCCGGGAATTTTTCTTCCTCTGACACATATCTATAGTCAGGATGTGAAAGCTACAGTGATCATTTATCCGTCGGATCACTTCATCTATCCCAAGAAGAGATTTGCCCATGTGGTTGCGGGGGCTGTGAGGGCGGTAGAGGACCTTCCGGAAAGGCTTTTGCTGATTGGCGCTCCGGCAGATAGTCCCGAGCAGGATTACGGCTGGATCTACCCGGGATCGGAAATCTGGCGGTCAGGAAAGTATTCCGCCTATGCAGTGAAACGATTCTTAGAGAAACCACTGAAGAGGGACGCTGTCGACGCCATGACGCGTGGCGGCTTATGGAATACCTTAATCATTGTCGTGAAAGCCCATACCTTATGGCAATTGGGCTGGAATTATTTTCCGGAAACAATGTACTTGTTCGTGCGCTTGTTCAAGGCTGTTGGTTCGTGTCGTGAAAGTGATGTGCTGGAATCAATCTACAAGGTCATGCCGTCACAGAATTTCTCAACAGGATTTTTAACTCTTGCAACAAACCATATCGGTGTCATGCCGATGAACGACGTCCTCTGGAGCGATTGGGGGAGTGAGAAGCGAATCGTTGAGACTCTTGTTAATATGGGAAAACAACCCAATTTCCCGTATGCATTACCAACCTTGAACAGACAGACAGCACATGGAACGAAATTTGTTTCCAGCAGTCTAAACAGTCATGCGTAAAACATGAAAGGGGAGAACCATGGGTTTATTTAAAAGAATTCTGTTTCCGGTAGATCTGTCTGAGGCTACGAACAGAATGGTTCCTTACGTCAAAGAGGTCGTCGATAAATTCGGAGCTGAACTTCACATCATCCATGTGAAATATATTGACCGGTATTATATCGCTACTTTTGTCGATGAAACTCAACTTGAGTATACAGCAGCGGATGAGAACAGACTCAGTATGTTTGTTGAATCGAATTTCAAGGGTCTTCACATCCCTGCCTCAATCCTCCAGGGACCTCCCGGTCCGGAGATTGTCAGGTATGCTGAAGATGAGAAGATGGATTTGATCATAATGGGACACAATAGCACGGGTATAAAAAGAGCGGTTTTTGGCAGTGTTGCCGGGTATGTCGTTAAAAATTCTCAGGTTCCGGTATTCATTGTCAGCCCGAGTATGCTTAAAAAGAAGAAATTGGAGCAGAGGTCGGTAGCGTAGAAAAATAGGGACATTCTCCAAAGAAGATGGAACACAATCAAGATTAGGTGGAGCTTAGAAACACTTAACCAGTACAGGAAATTTATTTTGATTAAGACTTTTTCCGATCACTCGCAATGCCAGCCGTAAATATATATCTGCAATCTTTTTTCAAACTTCTCCGAAGCATAGTAAAATCAAATCCATAAATTCAATGAAAATTACATAATGCTCGATATCGGAAACAAAAGGAGCATTTTGATAAGAATTGAGATTTCAAAAACAAACCTTTATTCATCCTATCGACATGGAGTACATAGCGGTAGACTGGTTTTAGGGGGGCTGCTTCGAAGGAGTTAATAAATTGTTTTAGTTTTCAGGCAGCCTGGCAAATGTTAAACAGCAATCCTGTAATGTTTACGCGGTACAGGAAGTACTCTTCGGTTAGGGAATACTGATCCTTAATTGTTTAAATACGATTTTACTACATGATTTAGCCCCCTTCCCCTATTATTTACATTAAGGGCTCAGCAACGCCGCAATTCCCCCTGATTGAAGGCCCCGCAGATGTCCTTTTGGCTATGCGATGCAGATCATGCGAATGGCTGAGATAAGATGCGGAAAATTTATTGTACCGGATCTTAACAAGGTGCCGGATGCCCCGGGTTCCCGAGTGCGTTCTCTTCACGGTACAGTCTTCGAAGGCGCGCCCTATAATGATTGCGTTCGGTTACGGCCTCTGTCCAAGGAGATCGTGATCGTCGATAGGGACCGCGCTCAGAATTTAGAAAGGGAAAAATATGAGAAAAGCTTCTTGGCATACAACAGCCGCCGTTCTAATGGCTGTGCTCTTTACCGCAACAGTTTCTCTGGCGGATGTGGACGTGACAGGGACATGGATTGGAACTGCCTCTGTTCCCAATGAGGGAGACGATAAGATCCACTGTGTCGTCAAAAAGGAGGATGATCAGTACAGTGCTGTTTTCAATGACTCCTTCGGCGTACTGGCTAATATCGAAAGTTACGAGTTTGAATACAAAGACGACACTCTCGTAATCAAAATCATAGTGCCGGGCAACTATGGGGACTTGGATATAACAATCACTCTAAAGGTTTCCGAAGACACTCTCGGAGGCGAGTGGATTGCCCAGGGAACCGAGCAGAGAGGAACCATCGAGCTGAAACGCCAGCAATAGCTCGGAACCTCGCTGGTTGATCCGGCTCTCGAACCTGATTCTGGAAGATATTGTTTTTGCCTCAAGCATCCGAAGCCGACGGATTCAATTGCCTTTTCATCCTGCTTATGCTTCATCAAACGTGGAATTCGAATCAAAATTGCTTGAAGTATCGTTCCATTTCGGTATCCGGATTGCGGTCGAGCCAGTAGGTTTTGGCTGTCCGATCGAAATGACGCTTCATCGGATCATACCCGGCTAACCGGAGAACGAGTCCAATAGGGGTCAGAACCAGATAGTATACTGCTATCAGAACAACGGATGAAATGATCCATCCGATG
>JARRLM010000185.1:0-9187 GCA_037386985.1 Acidobacteriota bacterium
GCATCCTCTACTTCCGGATCTGACCTCCCGGATTTCGGCTACATAGATTTTTTGGCAATGAAGGGGGGGCACCTGGTGGGATACACATTGCTGAGTGCTGCTTTACTTCATGGATTGTCCAACGGCGGACCTATTACCCGATCGCGGATTGCTGTTACGGGGATCCTGGTGATCCTCTACGCTATTTCAGATGAATGGCACCAAAGCTTTACACCGGGGAGAAATCCCGCGCTATTGGACGTATGCATTGATACTGCAGGCGGATTTCTTGGAGTGGTTTTCCTGTATTTTATTCGAAAACGATTGCGCCATCCGTGGAAAGGACATTCGTAAAACCCTTATTTTTCATGGTTTTTCCCGGGGCGGCCCTTTATAAGGCGGAGATTTCAGGCTTTCCTTAAGACTTTCATAGATATTTTCAATTCTGCGTTCCTGTGAAAGCAACATTTCTCTTATTGATGCAACGGAAGAATTCTCGCTTCCGTCAAATTCTCTCTTAATATCGGACATCTCTTTCTCATCTGATGTATTTTCCGGCCAAGTCGGTGTATCGGTAGTAAGATTGCTTTTGACTGTCGGCGTATCATCCATATCCGATCTGTCCTGGATAGGACCGATGCTGTCCTTACGTGCTCGTGCAAGGAGCCCTGTCATAAACAGTTCCAGCTCCTGAGTAAGTTTGTCCCATTCCAGCTCTTTTTTCTTTAAAACCTGCTCTCGATTTAGAAGATCGATTTCCAGCAATTTTTGTTGTTCAGAACTCTGACGATGTATGTCTCGGAGTTCTTCCTCCAGTTTCTGCCGGATTATGCCCCTCTTCTCAGACCACTTCTTTTCATACTCCTCTTCTTCCCGTTGCCGCTCGAGCGTTCTTCAACCAGATTTGCCAGCGCAGCTGCAGATGTTTCTATATCGTATATCTCTTTCAATTCCGCCTTTTTGTTTAAAACCGTCTGTTCAACCGCATTGAACTCATCTACCGAGTTTTTTATCTTAAGCGCGACATCCGAGAGGCATTTTTTCAAATCGGAACTGAGGCGTGAGAAACGTTCCAGATCACGATATATGCCTTGGGAATTATCTGCAGCTTTCTTCGGTCCGGGATTTTTATTTTCCTCGAAAGGTTCAGGCTGCCCGGTCGCAGCTTCACTCATATCATCCCCCAGTATGCAATACCTGCCGGAAAAGTCCCGGAGAAATATAAATGCCCGTATTATTCAAACAAACGAATGCCTTATTTTAATATCACCTCTTGCCTATTAATAGAATAATTAATAAATTCTTTTAACTGACAATGGGATTTAATTATTCTGAGCAGATCAACCGGTTGGCGGATAAAGGATGACAATAGAAACGGTCGGAAGACGTATTGAAGAACTGCGCTCCAGAATCGAGTATCATAATCGCAAATATTACATTGAGGACGATCCTGAAATCAGCGACCTGGAATTTGATCGACTGATGAAGGAACTCGAGGATCTCGAGAAACGAAATCCGGAGTTGATTACACCGGAGAGCCCGACTCAAAGAGTCGGCGGACAACCGATTTCAGGTTTTCGCCAGGCGAATCACAGCAGCCCCATGCTGTCCATTGACAACACTTACAGTGAGGAATCCGTTAAGGAATTCGATGCACGTGTCCGCCGCTGGCTCGGGAACGGCATTCAGCGCTACATTGTCGAACAAAAAATAGATGGAGTTTCCGCCTCACTTCGATATGAGCAGGGCCGCTTCAAGCTCGGCCTGAGTCGTGGTGACGGCATCCGGGGAGATAACATCACACACAACCTTCGTACAGTGCGGGATATCCCACTCAGGTTGAGTTCATCGGATATCGCAGTTCCCGATGTACTAGAAATACGGGGTGAAGTTTACATGACGAACACCGAGCTTTCCCGGCTGAATAAGCTGCAGGCTGAACGGGATGAGCGAAGTTTCGCCAACTGCCGGAATGCAGCCGCCGGCAGCCTCAAACTTCTGGACCCCGGACAATGCGCGCAACGGGTTCTCCGATTTTTTGCCTATGGGGAGGGGGAATTTAGCGGACTGAACCTTACATCCCATTACGAATTTCTCGATCTTATCAAAAGCTTCGGCGTTCCGGTTGTCCATCACAGTAACGTATTGGTGGGAATAGACAGCGCACTGGAATATTGTAGAGACCTGTTGGAAAAACGCGATTTTTTCGATTATGAGACGGATGGCATCGTCATCAAAATCGACGATTTCGCTCAACGGAACATTCTGGGGGCCACCAGCAAGTCGCCGCGATGGGTGATCGCCTACAAGGTGGAACGATGGCAGGCCAGCACACACATAAAAGGAATAAATGTACAGGTTGGGAAAACCGGCACACTTACGCCCGTTGCCGAACTTGAGACTGTCGATATCGCCGGGACAAAGGTATCAAGGGCCAATTTACACAACGCCGATGAAATCGCGCGCAAGGATATTCGCATCGGCGACACCGTCATTGTTGAAAAAGCCGGAAAGATCATTCCCCATGTTGTCAGGGTTGAATTGGAAAAACGTTCCGGCCCGGAGAAACCGTTCGAGTTCCCGTCAAGCTGCCCGGTATGCAACGGCGATGTCGCCCGCGATGAGGGCGGAGTCTATATTCGTTGTATTAATCCTTCCTGCCCGGCACAACTTAAGGAACGCCTTAATTTTTTTGCCAGCAGGAAAGCTGTGGATATCGAAGGTCTCGGACCCGCCTTGATAGATCAGCTTGTAGACCATGGCATCATTCAATCCCTGACGGATCTGTACAATCTTACGGTTGAAGATCTTACCGGATTGGAGCGTATGGGCGATAAATCGGCGGAGAACCTCGTTCGTGCAATCAAGTCAAGCAAAAACCGTGGGCTGACAAGAGTTCTTACTGCACTGGGTATCCGCCATGTCGGCGAACACAACGCCGGACTGCTCGCGCAGGAATTCGGAAACATCCATGCTTTAATGAAAGCTCCTAAAGATGTACTGGCACAGATTCCGGGAGTCGGCCCGATCGTAGCCGAAAGTGTCTATACGTTCTTCCGCAGCGATGCAGGTGTTCAAACCATCGAAGCCCTGCAACAATACGGTGTCCGTATGACTCAGGATAAAACCGATTCATCGATTACGGGCAATCCTGAGATCGTTGGAAAAACTTTCGTCCTGACCGGAACAATGGATAAATTCAGCCGGGCCGAACTGGAAGAGCAAATCCGTCGCCTGGGAGGTAAAACCACATCAACCGTTTCACAGAAAACCGATTATGTTGTAGCGGGGGCCAATCCGGGCAGCAAGCGGGATAAGGCAAAAAAACTCGCTATAAAAATAATAACCGAGGAAGAATTAGAGCGGATGATGAGACCGGAAGAGTACCAAATAGTTTGAAGTTCTGAGTTCTAAGTTCTGAAAAGCGATATGTGTGTGCACGATGATCATTGCCATCGATGAGGCTGTACCATACTGGGAGGAGGCATTTTCAGGGCTCGGTGAAATCCGCCCCATCCCGGGAAGGAACCTGAGAAAGGAAACAATTCAAGATGCCGAGGCACTGATTGTTCGATCCATCACCAAAGTCGATGCCACGCTGCTTGAGGGGAGTTCCGTTCGATTTGTCGGAGCTGCAAGCGCCGGAATCGACCACATCGATCGGACTTATCTGGAAACGCGGGGTATAGGATTCGACTATGCACCCGGTTGCAATGCAAATTCGGTAGCGGAATATATTACAACCGCACTCTGCGTCTTCGCATCCCGGAGAAGATGGGATCTTAAAGAGAAATCCATTGCAGTGATCGGAGTCGGAAATGTCGGATCCCGGGTTGTACAAAAGGCGCATGCTTTAGGGATGGAGGTTCTTCTTTGTGATCCACCGCTTCAGGATTTAACTGGGGATCCAAAATATAAAAGTTTTGAAGAGGCACTTGAAGCCGATTTTTTATCATTTCATGTACCGCTAAAGAAGGAAGAACCCTATCGGACTTTCCATATGCTCAACAGTGGAGTCTTAAACCGTCTGGCGCCCAACCAGGTTCTTATCAATTCTTCCAGAGGCTCTGTCTTCAACAACCTGGAATTGAAAGCAGCCCTCCAACAAAGAAAGCTTGGAGGTGCAATCCTTGATGTCTGGGAGAAAGAACCGGAAATCGACTATTCCCTCCTTAACCGCGTTGATATCGGGACTCCTCATATAGCGGGAAGTTCCCTGGACGGGAAAATACGCGCAACTGAAATGGTTTGCACGGCATTGCACGAATTTTTCCAAATCCCCTCTCCCTGGAATGGGAGTTCTTTATATTCCGAGCCGACCAGGATATATCCCGATGAAGAGCATACGGGCCAGGAGGCGGTGTTATCCGTTCTTCTTCAGGCTTACAATATCCTCAACGATGACGGAAATCTGAGAAAGCTTGGATCGATCTCCTCGATCCCTGAAGCCAATTCAGGTTTTGACCGGCTGCGCAGCGGGTACAGGTTTCGCCCGGAATTCCGGCATTTTATTGTCGATTTAAATGAGCAATTCCTGCAATTATCCTGCATACTAGATGCCCTGGGTTTTCAAGTCCGGCTTAGTCCCTACCGCAGGCGGTTCCGTTTATGCCGTTCTATCCATGATCGCCGTCGTTCGTTTCCGTACTGTTTCAGGGAAAACATCAGGTCATTCATTCAAATCGTGGCCGCCCGTTACAGTATTAAAACCGGTCCACGGTCTTGAGAAAAATCAGCGGAAGAATTTGCGCAGCGCCTGCCTCCAGGATTACGCGGAATTTCAGGTGGTGTTTTCAGTACAGGATACAGCCGATGCCGCAATTCCTTTACTGAAGGAGATTCAAAAGGAATTCGGAAACGAACGCGTTACCGTCGCTATCGAGAATTGCCGCCCCGGCACAAACGGGAAGATCAACAATATGGTAGGCGGATTGAAGCATGCACGCCACGAAATTCTGGTTATCAGCGACAGCGATGTCTTTTTAAAACCTGACTATCTCAAGACTATCGTAGCACCCCTGGCTGATCCCGAAGTGGGTTGTGCCTGTACCCTGTATAAGGCTACCGTGGCGGACACATGGTATGAAAAGATTGAACTGCTGACCCTGAACGCGGATTTTATGGCCAATGTTCTCTTTGCTCATGTTACCGGAGCTTCCAAATTCTGTCTCGGCGCATCCGCCGCCCTGCACCGTTCGACGCTGGAACGGATCGGCGGCTTTGAAGGACTTGCCGATTACCTGGTGGAAGATTACGAAATGGGCAGGCGCATATGGAACCTGGGGAAGAAAGTGGAGATAGTTCCCTACTTCGTGGATACCATAGTGGATCTGAAGCGTCCCTCCCAATGGTGGAACCACCAGGTTTACTGGGATCAAAATACCCGGGCGGCTCGTCCTTTCGCATTTTTTGCAACAGCTCTTGTCCGTTCTGTGCCCTTTGCTCTGTTATTTGCCGCCGCCAGAATGGGAGATCCTCTGGGACTGTCAATTGCGGCCGGAGCTCTGCTATTGAGAATTATTTCTGCGGCAGTGATCCTGGGATGGGGGCTTGGAGATCGTGAAGGTTTGCGTTGTCTCGGCCTTTTAATATTTCGCGATATTTCCTCTTTGATAACGTGGCTGCTCGCTTTTACTAAGAGAACGACAATCTGGCGCGGAACGAGCTTCACTCTCACCCGGGATGGACGTCTCATCGCCAGGGGGGCGGGATCGTAACCGGCCGGATTTTTCTGCGCACCAAAACAGTTACAATCCACTCAATAAATCAGGTATTGGATCCGGGAAAATATTTTGAAAGCGATCATAATCACAGGCGATGACTTCGGACTGGCTTTACCCGTAAATGAAGCCATTATCCAGGCTCATTACAATGGAGTTCTTACAACCGCGAGTCTCATGGTGGGATCGAAATTTGTCGAGGATGCTGTAAAACGGGCGAAGGAGAGCCCGTCCCTCAAAGTCGGGCTTCACATAGTAGTTGTTGAGGGAAAATCCGTTCTTCCTCCCGACACAATTCCGGACCTGGTGAATGCCAAAGGAGAATTCTCACCACACCTCGTGCAAACGGGATTCAAATATTTTTTCTGTCCTGGAATACGGAAACAGCTCGAAGCTGAGATTCGTGCGCAATTTAAAGCGTTCCGCGATACGGGACTTGCGCTGGATCATGTCAATGCCCACAACCACATGCATTTGCATCCGACAGTTCTGCACCTGATACTGAAAGTGGGTGAAGAATTCGGATTGAAAGCTGTTCGGTTACCGAGCGAACCCCCGATACGGTCGTGGAAAGCATCCGGCAAAGGCCTCGGTAGCAGGCTTGTTTCCTGGATTTTTTTATATCCATGGCTGGCAATGATGAAGTGCCTGCTTCAACGCGCCCATATCCGCTATAATAATTCCCTGTTCGGCATGGCGGACAGCGGTGCGATGTCTCTCAAGCTGGTTTTACGAATTATCCAGGACCTGCCACCCGGAATTACCGAACTGCATTTTCATCCGGCGACCGGACGTTCGCCCGAGATCGATGAAATTATGTCCGGTTACCATCATGAAGAGGAATTCCAGGATTTAACCAGCGGACAAATGCTGCAAGCACTGCAGGATGCCGGAATACAGAGACTGTCCTTCAGCGACCTGGGTTGAAGCCGTCTGACGGCTGTCAAATCAGAAACGATTTCATTACACACTGAAAGGAATACGGGATGAACAAAGTTCCTGCCGCAAAAATTCAATTTTTGCCAGAAGACCAGACCTGGATTGCGGACCGCATCAGGGAAATTCTAGCCAGCGGGCAATTGACTCTCGGCAAGTATGGCGCCGAGTTCGAAAAAAACTTTGCCCGGTTGTGCGGCACCCGGCATGCTGTTGCGGTCAACAGCGGAACCAGCGCACTGGAAATTATCCTTCGGTCCCTGGGTGTCGAAGGAAAAGACGTAATCGTACCGACAAACACTTTCTTCGCCACCGCGGCTGCCGTTATTCATGCCGGCGGGAACCCGATTCTGATCGATATGGATCCCGAATCCTTCGCGATACGGCCCGAAGATGTCCAGAATGCCGTAACCAACCAGACAGCTGGAATTATCCTGGTTCATATCGGAGGCATCGTTTCGGCCCGGACACCGGCTCTCGTCGAACTGACAAGGGAAAAGGGAATATGGCTCGTTGAAGATGCAGCGCATGCGCACGGATCGTCCTATCTTTCGACCAGCGCAGGCAATTTCGGAATTGCGAGTTCTTTTAGTTTTTATCCGACCAAAGTCATGACATCGGCGGAAGGGGGCATGATTGTAACGAATGATGACCGGATCGCGGAGGAAGCGCGGATTTTCAGGGATCAGGGCAAGGCCAGCTTCACGGTGAATGCCCACGTGCGCATGGGCTATAACTGGCGCATGTCTGAACCGCACGCCGTCATTGGATTGAAGCACCTGCAGCGCCTGCCCGCGATGATTGAAGAAAGAAAAGCCATTGCTTCCATATATGACACGGGACTGAATGAATTCAACAATCTTTGCCCGCTGAAAACACCGGGGGAAGGGATCTGCAACTACTACAAATATATCGCCGTCCTGAAAGAAAAGCGGGACCGCAAAGAACTGAAAGCCGTCTTGCGTGAGCGTTACGGCGTCTCCCTGGCGGGAGAAGTCTACGAAGAACCGCTGCATAAACAGACGATATTCACCGAATATGCCACGTCAGCCCTGCCCGTTTCCGAGGATCTGTGCGGCAGGCATATCTGCCTCCCCGTTTTTTCAGGCATGAAACGGTCGGATGCCGCGCGGGTTCTCGATGCATTGAAAAACGTGATCGGTTAATGGAGAGTTTTAATGAGTCACAAACAGGCGGACATTGAAAAATTAATCGACCTCGTAGGTCGACTCAGAGGTGAAAACGGATGCCCGTGGGACAGGGAGCAAACCCGCGAGTCTCTGAAACCTATGCTGATCGAAGAAGCCTATGAAGTACTGGATGCCCTGGACAAGGACGATCCGGAGGAACTCAAGGAGGAGCTGGGAGACCTCCTCTTTCAGGTGATCTTCCACGCGCAGATAGCTAGGGAAAAGGGTGAATTTGAGCTTGCCGATGTCATAGACCGGTCCCACGAAAAAATGGTAGGCCGTCACCCTCATATATTCGGCGACGCCGACTTGAAAACATCCGGAGCTGTGCTCAAGAGTTGGGAAGATATCAAATCAGCAGAAAAGGGAATCAAATCAGCTTCACTTCCGGAAACCAAACGCTCCCTGCTGGATGGAATCCCTTCAAAGCTGCCCGCACTGCATCGTGCCTACCAGATGACGGCAAAAGCCTCACGGGTCGGTTTTGACTGGTCTTGTCTTGAAGACGTTCTGGCGAAATTGCAGGAAGAAGCCTCCGAGCTTTTACAGGCACAGGCGGAGAATAATTCCGAAAAAATGGCCGACGAAGTAGGAGATCTGCTTTTTGTAGCCGTGAATGCAGCCCGTTTCCTGAAAGTGGATCCGGAAACGGCTCTTAGGCGCAGCAACGATAAATTCGACCGCCGATTTCGTCACGTTGAGTCCTCTGTCAAACAGCAGGGACGGGAGTTGAAAGACGCATCGCTCGAGGAAATGGATGCGCTCTGGGAGGAAGCAAAAAGCGTCCAAAAATCTTCCTGAACCTCAATTCCAGCAGGGCATGACATTTATTCATCCCTGAACTTCAGAATTGAGGCAACTCAATGCCGGCAGGGCATAACATTAATTCATCCTTTGACTTAGGAATTGAGGCTTGATGGACGGCAATTATTTCCTGGGTGTATCCCTCGCAATTTTATGCGGTATCCTGATCAATGTTGGCCTTCTTTTTCAAAAGAAGATCATTAATGAAATCCCTAAAGAAAATCGTGAAAAACGTTTCATTCGCACCCTGATCAGGAATCCTCTGTGGATCACGGGATTTATTCTGGAATACGGTGGCGGTGCCATCACCTTCATACTTGCCCAAAATTATATAGGCCCTGCTCTGGTGCCCGGCCTCATGGCAACCGGTTACATTGTTCTGGTTGTCGGCTCTATCAGGATCCTCGGTGAGAGTTTGAACCGAACGGAATACCTGGGGATCGTCCTGTTGATTTTCGGTATTTTGCTGCTCGGATTGAGCACTCTGGAAATCCAGGATCACACCGTCAGGGAAGCACTGAACGATTCGGACACGATCTTCCGTATCATAGCGTTCAC
>JARRLM010000186.1:0-4774 GCA_037386985.1 Acidobacteriota bacterium
CAACGAATCTCACTTTAAGTCCTGTCCGGTTTCAACATCAGACCCTACACAGCAAAGGAAGAACAGACAGCCCGGATATACTGATTTGCACTTAGGATATTTGATTGAAACAATGATGTTTCCGTCACTCCTTAGGCTATTTCCCCTTCGCAGGGATGGTGAATTAATATAAATTAATATCACCGCGTGATATGGTATAAGTACCACCATGTGATAGTCAATAATTATTTATTTTTCTGCAATTGCGGGAAATCTTATGAAACCGGATGAATTTTCCAATTACCGTCATTTTCTTGGCCAATCGCAAAGCAATCTTGCAGACTTGCTCGGCACTTCTTTGCGAAGTGTTCAGGCTTATGAGCAGGGATGGCGGGATATCCCTCCTAATATTGAGCGCATGATACTCTACCTGCTGTATCAAAAGCAGCTGGGACAGAAGTCTGTTGAACCATGCTGGAAGATTAAGAAATGTCCGATCCGCTGGCGTGAAAAATGCACGGTTTATAAATATAAAGGGAGGGGGCCGTGCTGGTTTGTTCATGGGACCTTCTGTGAGGGAGAAAAACGCAGGAATTGGATAGAGAAAATGGAAACCTGCAGAAGGTGTTCCATATTCACCCGTATTATGGAAAGTAAGGGTTGTGGATCCGTGGATTGACAGAATATCATCCGTTTTCTTTCTATAAAGCAGAGCAATTGTTAGCGGTTGTATGAAGCGAATTTCCCAAAGTGACTTCTCGAACCACCCGATAAAATCCGCTCATCATACTTTATATTGTAAAGTACTCAACAGTATAATATACTACTCCCCTGATGAAACGGATAATTCAAACGGCCAAGTTCATACTTCCCTCCCTCACTGAAGCGTCCAGTCCCTATTGGCGCCCCATCAAATATTCACTCTTTCCACCGCTCGGGCTTGCTGTTTTAGCCTCTTATCTTGATGCCGCCATCAACATCATGCTTGTCGATGAACACGTAGAACCTTTATCTCTCGACGATGCGCCCGACCTTGTTGTGATTCAGGTCTATATCACGAATGCCTATCGCAGCTATAAGATCGCAGACCATTATCGTAAGAAAGGATGCTACGTGGCGCTTGGCGGCCTGCATGTAACATCGATGCCTGATGAAGCGGCGGCCCATGCCGATAGCATCTTTCTGGGACCGTCGGAAGCCACATTCCCGCAATTCTTGAAGGATGTTTCTAAAGGGTGTCCCCGGCTTCGTTATTTTTCATCCCATCGAACCCTTGAGCGTCTTCCTCCCGTTCGACGCTCGTTAATCAAGCGTTCCCATTATCTGGTACCCAACTCGATTGTTGTAACACGGGGTTGTCCACATCACTGCATGTTTTGCTATAAAGACGCCTTTTTCGAGGGAGGCAAATCCTTTTACACCCAACGTGTGGATGATGCGTTGGCTGAAATCGAACGGCTGCCCGGCCGGCATCTGTACTTTCTGGACGACCATCTCCTTGGCGATCAGAAGTTCGCCCGCTCCCTGTTCGATGGCATGCGGGGTATGAATCGTCTGTTTCAAGGGGCTGCCACAGTGGATTCCGTGTTACAGGGCGATCTCATTGAGCGTGCAGCGGAAGCCGGACTTCGAAGCCTGTTCGTCGGTTTCGAGTCGTTAAATCCTGATAATCTACGTCAGAGCGGGAAGCGTCAGAATCCGGGCCTGCGCTACCGGCAGGCTGTCCGTCGCCTGGATGATTTGGGCATTATGATTAACGGCAGCTTCGTCTTCGGTCTGGATAGTGATAATCCTGAAGTGTTTCAAAGAACCGTTGACTGGGCGCTGGATCAAGGAATTACAACCGCAACCTTCCATATCCTTACACCATATCCAGGTACGGCCCTGTTCAAAAAGATGGAAGCGGAACGCCGTATCTTCACCTACAACTGGGATCGTTACGATACGCGTCATGTAGTGTATCGAACCCGGGGATTGAGCGAAGCACAATTAAAAGCGGGGTATGACCGGGCATATCGGGAATTTTATCGCTGGTCGAACATTTTTCGCGGATCTCTGAAGCACAACACCCTGAAGCATTCCTTAAAACACTTTTTCTACACAGCAGGCTGGAAGAAATTTGAGCCTGTCTGGAACCTTGTCATCACAACCCATATGCTTCAATATATGCGTCCCTTCCTCGAAGCTGTCCTCTCCACCGTCACGGACCCGTTTGCCAAGCAGGAAGATGATTCCCATAATGGTGCCGTCGTCTCCTGTCTGAAAGCACCAGAATCACCGCCTCCATCAACCCTTACCTACCCTTTGGAAGATGTAGATTTTCAGCAGTGATGCAGGTAAGTCGTACAGCATGTATTCATCCCTTAGATTGGGAATTGAAGCACCTCAATTCCGATGGGGTAAAGCGTTTATCCATCCATTCACCTCGGAATTGAGGCAGATCTTTGGGTAGTTTTAGGGGGGATTGGACACAGTATTTACGAGTGATTACGGAGTAGTTCTCCCCGGGCCGAGCAATGGGCAAAGAAGGAAAGTGTCTCCTGAATCCATCATGTCGTCGCCATTTTCGTCAATCCACCAGCGTCCGCCGACATAACCCTTATCGCCGGGGCCAAATTCAGTCACGCCGGCTTCGAGCTTCTGGAAAGGCCCATGCATAGGCAGACTCTGTGCACTGACGAATGTGTCGTAATACAAGCCTTGGCTGCTTACAAAGACAACACCAAGAGCACCATCTCCTCGATTTGCAACTGCCGGGATAACAGCAACCAGCGCCAGCAATGAAATACTGAAGAACGTAGCGATTAATCTATGTCTCATCTCTTTCTCCTTTTTCATGAAAGTTTTGACGTCTTACACGACTGAATCTCTTCATTTTCAAGTTGTGGCATTTCGGCCATCTGATACATTCCTTTGCATGAGTCGGCGATTTGGTTACAATCACCGTGAGAAATGCAGATTGAAGCGGTGAATCAGTACCGGATTCATAAAACAGAATTGTTCCTGGCCGAAATGATGGGAATATGTGCGGATGGATGACGAAGACCGTCTCATCGAATTAATGGTTCAATACCAGGCGGGTCGAGAGGAGGCTTTTGAGGAATTCTACGGCCTTGTGAAGCCCAGGCTGCATAGATATCTGATTGTCAAATCCCTGGACCGACAGTTGGCCGAAGAGTTGCTGCAGGAAACCTTTTTACAGATTCATCGATCGCGGCGCACGTATTTTCCCGGAAGGCCCGTCACTCCCTGGATTTTTTCAATAGCCCATCACGTCTACCTGAATGACCGACGATCACGCATAAAACGCAAGACAAGGGAGGAACCCATAGAGGATCACATTATAGATTTGCCTGTTCCGTCAAACATGGAAGCTGTGGTTGAAACGGACAGCCTCAGAGAGGCTATGACCAAACTTCCACCTGAACAGAGAGAGAGCATTCTACTGCATCATTACTGGGGCTTCAGTTTCAGGGAAATAGGCAGAGCTTTGGGTATACGGACAATAACGGCCAAACTTCGCGCTCATCGGGGGCTTTTAAAACTTAGAGAATATTTAAACCTGAACAAGGTAACCGAAAACCGAAGGAATAATAATTAAATATTAGGTATCTGATATTTATCGCGAGAGGGCTAAGTGAAAGAAGACCAACTTTACAAACAGCTTAGGGAAAGGTTGAACCATGACTTCACCCCGGTAAAACCCCTTGAGAAACCATGGAAGAGGGCGCTCTGGCTTTTCCCGATTTCACTGGTTTTCATGGTGGTTACCCTTGCTGTTTTCCATTTGCGGTCCGACTCCGCCAATTTCCACCCCCTGGCGCTCTTTGGCTTTATTTTCCTTCAAATTCTGGCGTGCTACCTTGCTTTAACTGTATCCCTTGAAACATCTATACCGGGCTCAGTCAAAAATCCGCTTATTCTTACCGGTATCGGCCTGTTAGGGCCCGCTGTATTCTGTATCGCATCCTGGGCAGCATTCCATGTGAGTCCCAGTCAGCCGCTGTCCGATCAGGGATGGAAGACAGGAATGGCCTGCCTAACCATTATAGGCCTGTTCGGTCTGCTGGCACTTCTGTTCGGATTCTTCCTGGTTCGATCCGGTTTGCCGTTTCGTGCCGGAGCGACCGGTCTGCTCATAGGCCTTGGAGGCGGGTTAACGGCGGAAGCAGCTTGGCGCCTTCACTGTCCGAACACATCCTGGGATCATATACTTATATTTCACGGCGGTTCCGTACTTTTCCTGCTATCGGCGGGATTGATCATTGGGTTCCTTTGGAAGAAAAAGGTCCGCCGTCGCTAGTTTATGCGCTTATAGGCAACACGATCGGACTGGAACGATCCAATCCATAATGTCCCGTCGACATCGATGGCAACACTCGCGTTCTGCAGCGGCGATTCGCCCCGGTCTCTTACGACTTCCGTCAGTTCCAGGGTCTCCGGGTCGAGTTTCACCACGGCCCAACCCTTGAAGGCCGTGAATGCGCCGTCTGCGTCAGATGCGGGAATCTGCCCTGCGACGAGGATTTTACCGTCCTGCGTCCAGCGAAGATTGTCCGGGTGAAAATCTATTTTCACCGCATCCTTTTCAACGGTACCGTTGTGACGTGTGAATCGCACCAGTTCCCTGGTTCCCCATGCGGACACAAAGATCAAGCCGCCGTCTTTTGACACTACGATGCCGTTGGCTCCCGCCAGTTCGGTTCCGACAATGGGTGTAATGCCGGTTTCGCGTGCCATTCGTAAACGCCGCCGGTTGCTTTCCCTTCCATAATGGAACCGAAGCCTCCGGGCT
>JARRLM010000187.1:0-6776 GCA_037386985.1 Acidobacteriota bacterium
CCTCCCGGCAGTTATGCTCTCCGTTCAGGGCGTATCCACGTTATTTTCCACGACCCGATACCCACGGTGGGCATGGATCTTGAAGGCCGGAACCGCCTCATCGAACGTACACGTCAAGTGATTGCATCAGGGTTATGAACGTCTCACCTTTGAAGGTTCAACAACGCTTTTAGTTTGGGAGGAGCCTCCGGAGTTTTGACCCCTTCAACCACCGGAGCGTGTTTTTACGATTTGTGGTTATACTGACCAGGGTTTGACTGTATTGGCGCAGTGTATACTTCATCATCAGAGGATTCTGTTCCTGGTCCAGGAACCATCTTTCAGCCCCGCGATCATCCTGTACTATTATCGCAGGCAACACCACCGTGGAACCGTTCACTTCCACTGAAATTTCTCCGTCCCCTTCATAGGTCATCCGCCCGGCGACACGGTCGATGTCACATTTTGCTTTTTTCTTTTCTTTCAACTCCCGAAAAATTTTCCGGCTCAACCATATCGTTGTGGCGTTCTCGGAACGCGTATCCATACCTGGCTTGAAGAGCCTTTTATTCGTATACCCCCTGGCCTTCAGAATATCCTCGTTGGGAATAAAGACCGTTCCTTGTGATCGGAAATCTTCCCACTCCATAAGGAGGTCCGGGTAAAAACCGGCCAGCCTCACAACAAAGCTCCCGGCCGTACCCTGGGTGGTTATTTCCCAAACCAGGACGGTATCCCGGCCGAATTGAGGCAAAAGAGATTCATTCTCTGCCGGACAGCTCCATGGAGCGACAAGACAAAAAGATACGAAAAGAAGAAATCGACAACAGTATTTTACCGGCATTTTTCTGTTAAAAACCCTGACTTTGTAAATGTTCCAGACTCAATTTGGAATCTGACTTTTCATTCATCGCTATTCCGAGCTGGAAAAAGCGTTCAAAATATTTGCCTAATATATCTACTTCAATATTCACCGGATCGCCGACTTTGAGCTGTTTAAGATTCGTGGCTTCCAGAGTAAGAGGGATCGCAGCACCCGTAAACGACTCCTTCTCCAGTGAGGCGATGGTCAGGCTGACACCATGAACCGCAATCGATCCCTTGTAGACAAGATACCGTTCCAGTTCCCGGGGAAAATAAAAGGACAGCTCATACCCATTCCCGCTCGGGATCCTGCCGAGCAGGCGACCGACGCCGTCTACATGTCCCTGCACGATGTGCCCGCCTAGACGTCCACCCAACATAAGAGACCTTTCTATGTTGACTTTCAGGCCTTGTTTTGCCTTTTTAAAACTGCTCAATCTTAGTGTTTCAGCAGAGATATCGCACGAAAAGGAACCGGTCCCGACAGAGGTGGCTGTAAGACAGACCCCGTTGACCGACACGGAATCCCCAATTTTCAGTCCCGGGAGTATTTCTGCAGCAGCAATTGTGATTACGGCCCCTTCATGCATGAAACGAATTTCCTGGATCGTACCGATCTCTTCGATTATTCCAGTAAACACATTCGCCTCCTAGCCTGCCTTATTCTCAAATTTACCATCACTCGCGGGACGTCTTCGCTTCACGGATGCCCGATCGCTCCCATTCGTCAATCGGAACACCTGTGCCACTTCGCCCGGGGTAAGGGATCTGTAACGGCCTACGGGCAGGCCCTTATCCGTTAAAAAGCCTATTTTTATCCTTCTCAGCTTCAACACCGGACTGCCTACGGCTTCAAACATCTCTCTGATCTGCCTGTTTATCCCCTGGATGAGAGTTACCTCATACCAGCCGTTCCGGTTTCCACCAAGGGTCACAATGCTGCAGGGAGCCAGTTGGATTCCGTTTTTCAACCGAATTCCTTTTCGAAGCTTGTCAATCTCCCCGTTTTCAGGTTTCGATCGGACCTTGACCCTGTAAACCTTGGGCATATGGTTCCCGGCCTGTGCAACCCTTTTCGAAAAATCGCCATCGTTGGTCAACAGGATCAGTCCTTCTGTATTGTAGTCCAGGCGACCGACGGGATAAACCTTTCCCTTCACCTTAACAAGATCCGTCACTACGGTCCGCCCCTGCGGATCCGCAACGGATGAGATAACCTGTCGCGGCTTGTTCAAAAGAATGTAGAATTTTCTGGATGATATCCGGAGACGCTTTCCATCCACCCTTATGGAATCCTGAGCCGGATCCGCACGGGTTCCAAGCCGGTCGACTATCTCGCCATTGACAGTCACACGGCCCTGCTGGATCAACAGCTCCGCTTTGCGGCGGGACGCAACCCCCGCGGAGGAAATAATTTTTTGAAGTCTTTCCCCATGATCCATGCAGAATCAAAGCTGCTCACTGGCAAGTTGAGCGAACTCCTCAAGTGTTGGCAAGTCCTTAAGACTGTTCAGGCCGAAATGTATCAGAAACTGCTTGGACGTTCCGTACAGGATAGGACGGCCTACAACCTGTTTCCGCCCTACTATGGCTACCATATTCTTCTCAAGCAGGGTATGCAGTGCGCTGCTCGATTTCTTTCCCCGAATTGCAAGAACTTCCGCCATCGTAACGGGCTGTTTGTAGGCGACCACGGCCAGCGTTTCCAGCGCGGCCATCGACAGTTTTGCATTCGGTCGGGTTTTAAGGTACGCCCGGATCTGTTCGTGATGCTCCGGGCGGGTCGTCATCCGGTATCCGCCTGCAACTTCCCGTATACACAGTCCTCCCGGACGGGCATTGAATGCATCCACCATGGTTTTGAGGGCCTGTTCGATATTTTCCTTTTCCTGTTTGGGAAAAATTTCCTGGAATTGTTCCGGTTTAACCGGTTCTTCCGCCACATAAATAATGGCTTCCATGATTGCCTGCATCTCAGTTGTGTCCATGGTATCAGGCGTTTTCCTTTTTCTTTGATATTTGAATTTCTTGGAACGCGCCCTTCTGGTAAAGCCATACTTCGTTCATACGGACCAGTTCCAGCAGGGCAAGAAAGGTTACAATCAATTGACGCTTGGAACGGATTTCTCCGAACAGAGCCGAAAACAAAATCTGGTCATGGATCAGTAGACGGTTCCGGATATCCTCAATTTTCTGTTCGACAGTGACCTCTTCCTTGTCTACTTCCAGGACCTGCTGTTCTTCGAAACGCCGGACGACTTCATGAAAGGCTTTGAGGAGATCGAAAAGGCTCACTGCGACAATTTCATTCGCATCCTCGAGAGCATTCTCGGGAGGTTTGTTCCAGACGGCATTCTCCACTTCCTCGCGCGTATAGAGCATCTCGGCCGCGTTCTTGAATTTTTGGTGCTCCAATAACTGATAGACAAGCTCGTGCCTGGGATCTTCAATATCCTCATCCTCTGATTCTTCACTTTTTTCCTGAGGAACCAGCATCCTGGATTTAATGTAAATCAGCGTCGAGGCCATCATCAGCCATTCGGCAGCCATGTTGATATTCAGATCCTTCATGATCTGGATATACTCCAGGTACTGCTCGGTTATACGGGCGATTGGAATATCCCAGATATCGACCTCCTCCTTCCTGATCAGATGAAGGAGCAGATCGAGAGGGCCTTCGAAAGCATCCAGGTGTATGGTGATCCCGGTCTCCTCGGAAGGCTCCTGCAGGTCGGGAATCAGGTTTTGATTGTTCTCCATATAAACCAGCCGTGACCCAGTATAAAATCAGCAGTCCGATTACCATATTTTTAGGAGTAGTAACTATAGCACAGCCCATATTTTCAGGCAGTATTTTCCCCTGTAACAGATGAGAATCAGGACACCTGAAACTTCTGCAAATTGACGACGCTGTTGAACTTCGAAAAGAGAGACTGGACGGGTATTACAGAATGGGGTAGGCAGATCGTATCGCTTCCCTGCATCAAGTCCTGCAGGGAAGCCATACACAGTGAACAATGTGTTACAGAATCAAATCAGCGAATAAAAAAATTACCTCCATTCATCGATTTTGATACTTTGGCCGGGACGTAGACCACCGGCGCTCCAATAGTTGTTATTCGAACCGCCGGTAACGATAATGGGGATATTGGAACCGCCGAAACCTCCCATTTTGGCTTTAGGCAAAGGCTTTTTAGCAGCCGGCGCGTCGCCTTCAGCGGATGGTTTCGGTTTCATTTTTGCGAAACCGCCGCCAAAATCTGGAGATTGTGCCAACCACTGTTCCAATTCCTCTATCGTATCGAAACGGGCTTTGACAAAATTGGCGATCGGCGGGCTCAGGACGAAACATGTCCCGAACAAAAATCCCTGTTGAGCTGTAATATCCTTCATAATCTGGGGATAATCCATCTCAGAGCCCCATCTGTTCGCTGCCCAGTTGGCCGCGGAAAGAATCCCCCATCCCTCGAACAGGGTTACGATATTCTCACCCTTTTTGAAGCCTCTCCGTACAGAAAATGGTTCGAAAGGAGACTTTTCCTCGTTCTCGGCAATAACGATGTTAATCAGGTTCATGGGGTTTCCGATGGTTCCCATATAGGTCGTTCCCACCTTGCCGCAATTCCCAAGATTGATGGCTATCAGGCTCCAGGCTCTTCCAATCGTGGTATTGGCATGAGCATAGGGTCCTACGGCGGCAACGTCGTAATTCAGGCCGATCTCGTCGCGGATGTTTCCATTGATGACCAGAGCTCCCACAAAACCGTTATCCGAAACCGAAATGGCCTCTTTCCCCGTTGATGCAACGGCAAGAAGCAGCGGCAGGTATTCCGGTTTGCAGCCGGCCATGACGGCATTTATTGCGACATCCTTGACCGTGAAGGTCCAGTACTCGAAATAGCCTCCCGTGTTGCAGGTTTTCCTCGGTATCTGTGTATGTAAGCGGGCCCTTGGTCCGTTCAATCGTCCCGGTCTTGGTATCCTCTTCAGACAGGGGCTTTGTGAGTTTTTCGACGATTTCCTGCATCACCGGGCGGCCTGAAATCGGATTCACGCCGTTGATAACATCCTTGCGTATTTGCTCGCGCGTTTTTGCCCAGGTCGGTCCCAGGACCCACTGGGTTCGGACATTCGGCATGCCTTCATGCAGCGCCTTTTCTGTTTCTTGCTCGTAAAACTCGGAAAGTACCAGTGCAATGGAAGGAATGCGCATGTTCGCTTCGAAATTGATCGAGTGGCCGACAACTGCCGGCGCACACTGGCTTCAATGGCCCATCCCGATGATTACGGCATCCCCCTCTTTCTCGATTTCGGCCCATAACTGCGGATCTTCAGATTCGAAACCCCCTCCGCCTTTTCTCTTATAGAGGGCGTTGGTATTGGGGTAGTTCGCTTTAAACCAGTCGATCATTTCATACAGAACGTTGTCACTGCCTATGTAACCGTCATTGACGAAATAAATGGTTTTGCCGTCCAGAGTATCCAGTCGGGGCGCCATGGGTTTCAGGGTTATCGGCGGCGGAGTACCCAACGGGTTGAGAACCGTAACCTGCTCTTCCGCGGGCGGCAATGTAATTAGACCTGCTGACATATACCACTTCATTGCTATTGACTCCTTTGATTAATGATGGGAAGGAATGCGTCCCAGGAATGGAGGTCAAGGGCGCTGTGCGAGGACTGCACAACCGTTCCCGACTCTTTTTTCCAGAAGACGTTCGAATCGAACCTATCTATCCGTACACGCATGCTCTTTCTTCCGGGCTATGGATACCTGACCGGCAATCATTTCAAATACAACCGGATCCCCACCACTCTAGGCGGGATATTCCTTGTATGTCAAGGATAAGGGAATGATCCGGAGGCCGGCCGTATGTCTTATTGCCTTGAATGAACGCAACAATCCTGAGCTTACAGATAATAACTACGTTGACAATGCATATTAGTTACCGGTTATTCCCTGCGGACAACCCACTTCTGGTAAAGAGCCGACGCGGCAATCAGGACAACGGCTACGCCGACAAAGGCTCCGATTCGATAGAGTTGATCCAGCCGGCTGAGATCGAAGAGAAATAGTTTAAAAAGCGTTACCCCCAAAAGCCCGATAGCCGCCAGCCGAACGGGCCGAAGCTTTTTGCCGATCCCGACAATGAGCAGGCACAGTGCAAATAAGGCCCAGGCAATGGAATAGGTCATGCCCCTTGCCAGATCGCCCGTAAACTGAAATTTTATGGCAACGCCCGGTGAAAACAGATCGGCGATTTCAATATTCATCAGAAGGAATGCCAGAATCGTCCCCAGAGAATAATGAACCGCTTGGACATGAATACCGAACACCATATTTCTTGGCGATGCCAGAAGGCGCCCCCCCGTCATCAGGCAGATAATGGCGATTCCATAAGTATACAGATACCAATTGAAAATCGGTATGACACTTTGATCGTAATCCAGCAATACGGCCGGATTCAAAGCAAGCCGAACGAAAGTGACCAGCAGCAGAGCAATGCCCACGTTCCGCAGACCGTTATGGGGGACTTTGCGGTACAGCCAGGTTAAGGCAACCCCCTCCAGCGCCCAGCTGACCGTAAGCCATTGATGGTCGAACTGGATTGGAAATATCAGCGTAATAAAAAACAGGGTTGTGCCGCCGAACCAGGCAAAAATCGCATTCCGGTTCTTGGATCCTTTTGGAATCCACGCAACCAGGTTAGTTAAGCCGAAGAAAAAAGGAACCGCAAAAACCGCCGGAAGCAAACCCATAAAGTTGTTGGGATAAACCTGGTTCACCGCATCGTAGACAAGCAGGAAGTGCAGAGGGCCGGATGATGCGGCTGTCGCCCAGGGAAGAATTGTTTCTAAATAATCCTTTTTGTAATGACAGGGCAAAATAAGGAAGAAGGCCGTTGCCAATATGTAGAACCCAAGAAACATGGTCG
>JARRLM010000188.1:0-4750 GCA_037386985.1 Acidobacteriota bacterium
GAAATAAATCGGAATCCGATCCACAGGCAACAACCTTGTTAGGCAAATAGGCATGAAACACTTCAGCGAGCAGACTTTGAGTATCTGACGCGCCGGAATCACCGACAATGGCGATTTCTTTCGTCCGCCCGTAATAAAAATCCATGGCACACAGTAAATGCGCGAATGCAGCCGGCTGCCGGCGTACCATCTCAGAAATTCTTTTAAAAATTAAAACGGGATAATGGGACCACTTCTCGTCTCCGGTAAATTTCCAAAGTCTCAGCAATGCGTGTGCGGCAACGGAATTTCCCGAAGGCACGGCATGATCGTAAAATTCTTTGGGACGATGAATCAACTTTTCGTGATCCTCTGAAGTAAAGTAGAATCCATCTCCACTTCGATCCCAGAACATCTGCACCATCCGGTCCGCCAGACTCTCAGCTTCGGAAATCCAGCGGGCATCGAAGCTCGCTTCATAGAGGGACAGGAGCCCGTCGAGAAGACATGCGTAATCCTCCAGGTATGCATTAAACCGTGCGCGCCCGTCCTTGTAGCTCCGGAAAAGATGCCCGTCCCTCCGGAGCCGGGACAACAGAAATCCGGCATTCCGGATTGCACTTTCACGATAATCTTCCCGGTCCAATGCATTTGCGGCTTCGGCGAAGCTGCGCAGCATCAGCCCGTTCCACGCCGTCAGGATTTTTTCGTCTCGGCCGGGCTTCACCCGCATTTCTCTGGCATCGAAAAGTTTCTTCCTCCCGTTCTGAATAATCTCCAACAGGCGACTCTCGGAGACCTTGCCAAGATCCGCCACGAAGTTACCCGACCTCGGAATGT
The DNA here is from genome assembly GCA_037386985.1 of Acidobacteriota bacterium. GTDB lineage: Bacteria > Acidobacteriota > UBA6911 > UBA6911 > UBA6911 > UBA6911. The sequence goes on from JARRLM010000188.1 coordinate 820, forward strand.
TGAGGATATTTATTCCTTCGAAATCTCCCTCCGGAGTGATGTTGAAATACCGGCAGAAAAGATCCGCCTCCTCCCCGCCCAGGATGGATTGCACTTCTTCATACGACCAGAGAAAAAACGCCCCTTCCCTGCCTTCGCTGTCGGCATCCTGGGAGGAGTAAAAACCGCCTTCCGGTGACATCATCTCCCTTAGCACGTAATCGAGCGTCTCACCGCTATCCTGCGGTAAAAACCCTCTCCCGTAACAAGGTAGGCATCCAGATATGCACGGCTCAACAAGGCATTGTCGTAAAGCATTTTCTCAAAATGGGGGACAAGCCACTCCGCGTCGACCGAGTATCGGTGGAATCCTCCACCGAGCTGGTCGTAAATACCGCCGCACGCCATGTGTATGAGTGTATTTCGGACTATATTCAGAAACTCTTCCTTGCCGGCCCGGAGGTAGGATCTCATAAGAAAGCTCAATGCCATGGAAGGAGGAAATTTGGGCGCATGCCCGAAACCGCCATGACGTGTATCGTAGTTGGAGATCATACCCGATGCAGCATCTTCAAGGATATCTGCAGCGGGCATATCCTGAACATCAGGCAGCTGATTTAACTTCCCAAGCTCACTTCTGATCAGATCCGCACTGCTGCCGAGCTCCTGTTTCTTCTCCTGATAGGCCTTTGCAACTTCCAGAATTACCTGACGGAATCCCGGTCTCCGCTGCCGTTCTTCCGGAGGAAAATAAGTTCCGCAAAAAATGGGTACCTGGTCGGGTGTCATAAACACTGTCATGGGCCATCCGCCGCTGCCTCCCGTTACCATCTGAACAACCGCCATGTAGATGGTATCCAGGTCCGGGCGCTCTTCCCTGTCCACCTTGATATTGATGAAGTTTTCGTTCATAAGGCGAGCGATTTTCTCGTTTTCGAAAGACTCCCGCTCCATGACATGACACCAGTGGCAGGCGGAATACCCGATGCTCAGAAGGATCGGCTTATCTCCCCTTTTCGCAAGGGATAAAGCATCTTCTCCCCAGGGGTACCAGTCAACCGGGTTGTGCGCATGTTGGAGGAGATAGGGACTCGTTTCGTTCACTAACGCGTTTGTGTATTTGTGGTCGCTCATAATACCAGAGTAAGCTTTGTGTTTGTGCGGGTCAAGGCACGAGGAAAAGGCAATCCAAACTTGAGTTTGGAGTTCCGAGTTCTAAGTTCCGGGTTCTGATAATATTCCAGAGAACCGTCAGGTGGGGTAATGATGAATGAAAAATAATGAGCAGCGAAGGTACGGTAGTCGTATAAAATTCGCTCTGGGAGTGAAGGGCCTGGCAAAGTCCATCAAATGATCTATCCCCATCCTTCACTCACAACCTTAAACTCCAGCCAATTCCGATACAGCGCGTTGTCCCCGCTTCATCAAGAATTGCAACGATTCACAACAGACATTCGGCAGGTATTTAATTGAGCTATTTGTGGCAGAGTGTGCAGTTTTCCATGCTGGTATTGGCATGATGATCCGGAAAGGGGTTCATCTTCCCGATGCCATGGCAGACCAGGCAGTTTTCATACGGCCCCGTCGTTGGATGAGGAGGAGCCTGAAGACCGCCATTATCCTGGCTCTTTTCACCCGTGGCCGGGACTTTCCATCCTGACAAAGGTCCGGACTTGTGGCAGATCCGGCAGGACTCGACCGGCCTCCCCTGGTGATCGACGGGGACAGGGACAAATCTGGATTCGCCGTGACATCCGTTGCACTCTTGCAGCCCGGCAACAGGGTGAGGGATCCGCGGCGCAGCTACACCTGCAGCATCTACTGATTCCTGGCGCGTGGTAACTGCCGGACTGTAAAAGTCGATCCTGGACGACGGGACAGGCACCGTTGAAATAGCAGTCGTCTCGGCGGTGGCGGTCCAGTAAATGCCGCCAATTCCGACGGCTGCAATTATAAAGGCCGCCGGCACGAAAATATATTGCCGCCGGCGCATCACTGCAGGGGATTGTGCGGGAGACTGTTTGACGGCAAAGATCTCGTGCCATTCCTCCCCGTGCTCCTCCTCCATCTGATGCAGCGTCAGCTTTCCGGTGAACATGCTCTTGTTGAACATCTTGATGTGGACGTTGTAGAAATGCCATACGATAATCGCCAGGACAGCAAGGACCGCTTCTCCTCCATGCGCCGCCTTTGCAGCGGGTATAAACTGTCCGGGAAGGAACTGGGTAGTGATCAAAGGATTCCAGAGCATGAATCCCGTCGCAATCATGATGATGCCGCCCCAGATCAGGGCCCAGTACTCCAGCTTTTCTGCAAAAGTATACCGGGGCATCCTGGGCGGTTCCTTGCGCAAAAACAGGCTGTATCCCAGCCAATTCACCCCGTCGGCCACATCTTTAAGAACGGGAATCATCGTCATCCGGACACGCTGCACAAAAAATTTGTAGCAGACGGCAAGAACGTGATACAGGCTCAACAGGGCAAACACGATGGCTCCTACACGGTGGATTAGGCGCGTCATCTCGATCCCGCCCATCAGGCTGATCAGATATTCGGAGAGCGGGTTCAGACCGAACTTCTGAACCAACCCGGTGAGTCCCAACACTGTGAAAGAAACCGCCAGGAGGAAGTGCTCCATCCTTTGGGGTACGGTGAACCGCCTGGGGATTGTGAGTTCAGTTTGCGTTCCCTTCCTCTCCCTGTTCATTTCACACGCCCCTTGCGGAACCGGCGGGTTATCCTGCCTCCCGCGTCGATGAGAACAAACACAACCATCCCCCCGATTGTGATCGGAATGACGAACCGGTAAAAAAGGTTTACCCAGTAGACCATTGGATACCTGTCACGTGATGGTGGGAAATGGCCAAGCCAGCTGTCGGGAAAGTTCAAACTTGCATCGGGGTGGCATTTGCGACAGGTGGCCAGAAGGTTCTCTTTGATAACCGAGGAATTTGCATCCGTAACTTCCCGGATATCGTGAACGCCGTGACAATCCGTACATACGGCCGCGTTCATCTTCTGATCCGGATGCTGCTTGTCGAACAACGTCACCGTAAGGCCATGGAAATCGGCGACATAGGTATTGAATACGTCGGGCGAAATATTGTACCTGCGCATCAGTTCTTCGTCCGCATGGCACTGAGCGCAGATCTTGGGTGAATTCAGGCGGAATGCCTGGGTGGTGGGATCCTCCTGGTTGTGTGCTTCGTGGCAATCGGTACAGACCGGCACGTCCGGATTTTCAGTTTCCAGCAGTGACTGCCCGTGTGCGCTGCCTGTGTATTGCTCATATATGATTCCGTGACACCATCCGCAGTTTGTTGAAATCCTGTGCCGCGGTGAATCCGGTTTGCCGACAGCATGGCTGCCATGACAGTCCGTGCAGACCGCTGCGCTTTCATTCCCGGCTTCGAGCGCCCGCGCATGATTGCCGTCGAGCCCCAGTTTCACCTGCTCCTCATGACACGCTTCGCACTGCCTGCTGTTTTCCAGCTGGAATTCACGGTAGTTTCCGGCAGCTTTTTCCGGATGCGGAAACTCCCGAATGGTTGTATGGCAGGCGGTACAATTCTGCGTCCCGTGAACCGAAGATTGCAGCGAGGAGACCTTGATTGTGAGTGACAATGTCTCGGAACTTGGAAAACTAGTCTGCAGTCCATGGGTCGTGTGGCAGCCGATACAGGCGAGATCGTCTTCCGCCGCATGTCCCGTCGTCCCGACAAGGACGGCGCCGGCAACGAACGAAAAAACGCCTGCGGTACGCAGACCGCGCTGAAATCTCGAAAATGAACGGGCAAAAATCATACAGATCTGGCCTTCCTGAACAGCGGAAAAGGGAAATTATGCCAGAAATTTCCCGATTTCCAAGTGTTTTAGTGCCATGCTATTAGAAATTTCTTGCCGGAAATTCAATGCAAATTATTGTGTAACAAAAGGTTGGAAGAAACGTATC
>JARRLM010000189.1:0-4736 GCA_037386985.1 Acidobacteriota bacterium
TATGGAGAATGCATAGAGAGTCAGGACTTCCACGCCGAGCCGGGCTGCACTTTCAATAATGTCCTGCACCGATTCAATTCCCGCCCGGTGTCCGGCTACACGGGGAAGTTTGCGCATTCCGGCCCAACGGCCGTTTCCGTCCATAATAATGGCGATATGTTTTGGGACCCGGTTTTTGTCAATCAGTTTTAATAACTCGGCTTCTTGACTTCCGGGCTTTGCGAAGCCAGCTAGATCCATATCTGTTATCTCCAGATAATTATGATAACAGATTCCAACGAACACTGAACCCGCATTTCTCACAGCGTTTTAATATTTAACTTTGAGTAGAATCAAGCCATGCGCTGGCGCTGTGAATCCGGCAAGTGTCCGGTCTCGTTTTTTAAAGAGTTCCCGGAATTCAGAAAGAGTCATCGTCCCCCGGCCGATTTCCAACAGTGTGCCTGCCATGTTTCGTACCATATGATGCAGGAATCCATTTCCCTCGATTGTCAGAGACAGGCGCCGTCCCTTTTTTTGCAGATCGCAACCTAAAATTCTGCGAATTGTATTCGGGCCTGGAGGACTTTTTGCAAAACAGGCAAAGTCATGGTCTCCAAGAAACCGACGTGCTGCCCGTTCCATTTTCGAAACATCGATCGGGTAGGGGAAATGGAAAAATTCCCGCATCATATGCGGCATCAGTACAGGGCCGAGATATATCTGGTATCGATATACTTTCGAGCGGGCATCCCGTCGTGCATGAAAACTATCGGGAACCCGGCGAGCGGACAGGATTCGGATATCCCGGGGGAGCATACTGTTCAGGGCTGGAACAAGCCTTTTGGGCTCAATTTTCGAGTTTGTATGAAAATTCGCAACCAGTCCGCGCGCATGCGTCCCTGAATCAGTGCGGCCGCTGCCGGTCAGGTTTGTCTGCTCTCCCGTAATCCTACTGATCGCTTCCGATACAAGTCCCTGCAGTGTCGGCTGGTCTTTCTGAATTTGCCAGCCGCAATATCCGGTGCCGTCGAAAGCCAGTACCAGACGTATGTTTCGTTCGGACATTATTTGAACCCAGAAGTTTCTGTCGGATAACGTCAGTTATGATAAAATGAATCATCCCGTTGTTAAAGGAGTCTTTATATGTCAGGTCACTCAAAGTGGCATTCGATTAAACATAAGAAAGCGGCAACCGATTCCAAACGCGGCCGGCTTTTTACCCGCCTCATTAAAGAAATGACCGCTGCTGCTCGGATGGGAGGCGGAGACCCTGATGCCAATCCCAGGCTGCGCCTTGCCATTGCGACAGCCAAAGCGGGAAACATGCCTGCCGAAAATATTAAACGTGCAATCATGCGGGGAACAGGAGAGCTCCCGGGGGTTTCTTACGAAGATGTGAATTATGAGGGATACGGACCTGGAGGTGTGGCTGTTTTCATACAGGCTCTCACGGACAACCGGAATCGTACTGTCGCCGAGATCCGGCATATCTTTTCCAAAAACGGCGGAAACCTTGGTGAAACAGGGTGTGTCGGCTGGATGTTCGATAGGAAAGGGTATTTTGTTATCGAAAAATCTGCGGCAGATGAAGAGAAGTTATTGGAAGCTGCTCTAAGTGCCGGTGCTGACGACATGCGCGAAGATGGCGACAACTTCGAAGTCCTGTCTTCACCGGAAAATTTCGAAGCAGTGCGGGCTGCACTGGAATCGGATAATATTTCAACAGTTGTCGCTGAAGTATCGATGATGCCCCAGAACTATGTCAAATTGGAGGGCAAGAGCGCCAAGACAATGCTGAAGCTTATGGAAGCACTGGAAGACCATGAAGACATACAGAATGTATGGTCCAATTTTGACATAGATGAATCGGAGATGAACGGGGGTTAGTACTTCCAAGTTGTTGTGGGCTGTTTCGATCCTGGCAGGGCTGCCTGGTGATACGAATATTAGGTGTCGATCCCGCAAGCGGATCTACCGGTTACGGAATTATTGAAACGGATGGATCGCAGCATAGTGCCGTTTTGTACGGTGCAATAAAAACGCATTCCCGCCGGCCTTTCCATCAACGCCTCCTGAAGATTTATACCGATCTGAGCAGCATCCTTGAGCGTGAAAGTGCGGATATCATGGCCGTTGAAGACGTATTTTACGCCTCCAATGTCCAGTCCGCTTTAAAACTGGGTCATGCGAGGGGGATACCGCTGCTGATCGCGGCTCAAAAAGGCCTGCCCGTGTATGAGTATTCTCCGCTCGAGATCAAAAGTGCGGTTGTCGGATACGGGCGTGCAGAAAAAACTCAGGTCCAGTCAATGGTTCAATTGCTTTTGAACCTGCCGGAGATACCGGCACCGGATGATGCCGCCGACGCTCTTGCAGTCGCCATCTGTCACGCCCATCGGATGGTCGCTAATGAAATGGTTCAAGGCAAGCTGAAGTAAAGAAGAAAGGTGTTTAAACTTCGGAAATGTCCAACGTCCAACGTCCAACGTCTAAGGTCGAAGGTCAAAAACCTCTGCGGATTATTAATGTGAATCTTCTCCGGTTCGTTTATGCTTGAAAAATCCGCTTTCGTACAATTCAAGAAAATCTTTACGCATTTCTTTAAACGTATCCTGGGAATCGGCAAGGAAGTAGGAGTACAACTTTACGTCACTATTGGAATGTCTGACCCGGATATTCGTTTCGATAAAGCTATCCATGACACCCCAGCCACCCATGTTAATAAACTCTTTGAATGCCAGTTTAAATGCATGCTCATTAACCCAAAATATGACGCATCCGTCCTTATTCACCAGCCCGGATGTTAAAATCAACACGTATTGTTCGTTCTTTGACCTAAAGTAATAACCGCCCCCTCGATCAAAATTTCTACTGTTCCAACTATTGTAGATTCTTGAAACCAATTCGTCATGAATAGCTCCGATATTATCTTCTACCATAACGATTTCGAATTTGGCGGGTACTATCTCATACGTGCTTAGATCCCGCCCTCCAGGATTGATAGAGTCGCTTGTTTGCACCCGGACTTTTGCCGTCAAGGAAAACGATGATCCTACGAACTGTTTACCCAATAAATCAATCTGCTTTGAACCGGTGTAACTGACCGCATCGGCCGTAATCAGCAGTTCTTCAGGCAGGCTGTTCTCATATGATTGTCCATATCCGAAATGGCTAATCATGCTGGAACCGCCTGCTAAAAGGATTACGAAAAGGAATCGCATGGACATATGCGTTCTCCGGATAGCATTACAATCCTTATATCACAGTACCGTTTGTTTTAAGTGGGTAAGATTCTTTTTCGGGAGGAAATGATTTAATAACAACCTCCGAAAAATTGCCCGAGAATCCAGGCGTAAACCTAAAATATGCGAAATTGTGCTTTTCGGGTAGTTTTGTAAGACTTTTATGTTCTATCACTTATCCTTTAAGAGATCCCCAGACTCTACCGGATGTCCTATGACTTCAAATGAAGTGTAGTGGGGCTTGCCGCAAATTGAGAACCTCAGAAATCAACTTTCCTATTATTTCGTTATGTATCACCCAGAGGAATAATCTAGTAGTATTAGCCCACGATCTTGAAGAGAGCTCGGATCCGAAAAATGAGTAAAAACGAAGATAATTTATTAATTCTTTCCGTCTTTGCACCTTTGCGTTAAGCAGTTCAGCGCCTTTGCGTTAAGAGGAAACCGGAAACGGGGAACGGGAAACCCTGAACCTTGAACCCTGAACTCTGAACCCTGAACAGGATTTACACAATCGCTATTCCCGCATAGGCGACCACCTGGCCGTAATCGCCGCTCTTTTCACCGGAGTTGGTGTAATCGATCAACTCCCCTTTAGAAGCTCCCATGTCAAGGCAGGCTACAAGCACGGATATCGTGGGGGCAAATCCACACATGCTGATATTCTTCTCAAATACAGTGTGATACAGTCCGGACGGATCGATCTCCGCTATACGTTCGATAGCCTGTCGGTCTTTGAGTGCGGCTGTATCGGCTGATTCATAATGTGTCATATCCGAACTTGACAGCAGCAGCACCGGTTCCTCCGTGGACTGGACGGTTCGGGCTATGGCGTGTCCCAGTTTCTCCAGTAGCGAATAATCCGATGTGCCTATGCAAATTGCCGAGACCGTGCAGTCGGGCTGAAGCATCTGTATAAAAGGGATCTGGACTTCCAGGGAGTGCTCTTTCAGGTGAGCATCCGTATCTTCCCGCAGTTCGGGGCAATCGTCCAGAAGGAGCTTGTTGAGTTCATGGTCGGTCGGCACTGTTCCCAAAGGTGTCTTCCATGAACTGTAGGTTGAAAGAGCCAGGGATTGCCCCAGGCCGGTATGATTAGGCCCCAGCAGGATAACTCGATGGGGCAGCTGTACCATGGATAGAACCCTGCCTGTTACCGAACCCGAGTAGATATACCCTGCATGGGGCACTAAGACGGCCTTGGCTTCCATCAGAGCTTCAGGTTCCTGGATGAATGATTGAACGGTCCTGCGAAGAGAAACCGGATCTCCGGGATAAAATTGCCCTGCATATGCCGGTTCTCGTACATTTTTCATTGTATTGTGCTACAAATCTGGTTAAGCCACGACGCAGCGTTGCTCCGTAATGTGTGCAGAAAATTCGTCGTAGAATTTTTGAATATAGCTTTCAATCGGCATGGCGGCGGCGTCCGACAGCGGACAGATGGTTTTCCCCTTCATATTGGCGCAGATATCGAGCATGAGTTCTAACTCGCCGACGCGGCCGTTTCCA
>JARRLM010000189.1:4838-9291 GCA_037386985.1 Acidobacteriota bacterium
GATATAGCCACTCCGTTCCTTCCCGGCACTGGGAACATTGTCCACAGGATTCTTCCGCGTAAAATTTGGCTAAAACCCTGGCCGCTTTGACCATGCAGGTAGAATCATCCATCACGATGACACCGGCGGATCCCAGCATGCTGCCGGCCTTGGCGATCGAATCAAAGTCCAGTGCCACATCGATCTGATCGGCCGTCATAACCGGGACGGAAGAGCCTCCCGGTACTATGGCTTTTAGCTGCCGGCCGTCGCGCATTCCGCCGCAATGATCGTAAATCAATTCTTTCAGGGGAGTGCCCATCGGTAGTTCGTAAACACCCCGTTTCTTTACGTGCCCGCTGACTCCGAAAAGGCGGGTGCCTGCATTGCGCTCTGTTCCTATTGCCGCGTACCACTCTGCGCCGTTCTCGATGATATGCGGAACATTCGCCAGGGTTTCGACGTTATTAATGACGGTGGGAGCGCCATAGAGCCCGACGACGGCGGGGAAGGGGGGCTTCAGCCGTGGGTGGCCGCGCTTGCCCTCAATGGATTCCAGCAGAGCTGTTTCTTCACCACAGATATAAGCGCCTGCTCCGCGATGAACGGAGAGTTCCAGATCAAATCCGGATTCCAGGATGTTTTTCCCCAGATACCCCTTATCCAGGGCCTCGTCGATTGCCTTGTTGAGAACTCCTGCGCCATACGCGAATTCTCCGCGGATGTAAATGAAGGCACGGTGGCAGTCTAATGCGTATGCGGAAATAACGATCCCTTCAATCAGCTGATGGGGATCTTTTTCGATTATCAAGCGGTCCTTGAATGTTCCCGGCTCGCTTTCATCCGCATTGACACAGAGATAGATCGGCTTCCCGCTATCCTTCGGTACAAATCCCCATTTCATGCCCGTGGGAAAGCCGGCTCCGCCCCGCCCTCGCAAGCCTGATTTTTTTACGATATCAACGATAGAATCCGGAGTGTATTCTTTCAGAGCTTTCGCCAGATTATTATATCCACCCAGGGATTCATAAACATCAATCTGCTGAAGATTCGGAACTTCAATATTCTTGGTCAGTACCTTAATCGCCATCGGAATGCGGATCCTCTTTATAAATTCGGCTATGATACTATCACAACTGTGTTATTTTGAATGGAGAAATGCGGGCTGACGCCTCATTCGTAGTGGCCTACCCGAACCTGTGCGGGCCTCAACAAATGGCCGTTCATTGAATAGCCGGTTTGGACCTCTTCCATAACAATTCCATCGAGGCTTTTATCGGTGACCTGAACCCGGCCGATAGCCTGTGCTGAGTTGGGATCGAAAGGTTGTTCCAGAGTTTGGATTGGCTCAACTCCAATTGCCTGCAGTTTGGAACGAAAAAGGTCTGCCGTCATTCGTACGCCTTCCAGAAGGTGCTTGGCCGATCCGGCCTGCGAAGCTGCTTCAATTGCCCGGTGCAGATTATCCATGACTTCAAGGAAAGGGATTACGATTTTCTTTTTGTCCAGGTCCAAGCGACGCTGGAAATCGGATTCCAGCCTTGTTTTCGTTCGACCGATTTCTTCATCGATCTGTTTTTTCTTTTCCTCGAATTTTCGCTCCGTTTCGGCGGTTCGAGCCATCAATTCTTCAACGAAGGCAGGGTACCGAGGTTTTTCTTCTACGGTTGTTTTGTCCATGTTGTTGAGGTCGAGAAATTGTCGTTTATCGACGACTTGAAATTCCGGAGTGTCGGACTCTGATTTAGATGTTTTCTGCCGTTTTTCCATTTCTGTTTCCTGTGTAAATGAACGGGGAATCTATCGGCGGCTCCCGCCGAGCAGTTTTTCAATGCGCTTCTGCGTTGATGGATGGGTGCTGAAAAGATTGTTCATCAGGGCCCGGCCGGAAAAGGGGTGCATGATAAACATATGTGCCGTGCTGGGAGACGCCTCCATGGGAATCCGCCTGGAGTAATTTTCCAATTTCTGAAGAGCGGATGCCAGGCCTTCCGGGCTTCCGGCAGTATCCGCACCGCTTGCGTCGGCCAGGTATTCCCGAGTGCGGGAGATGTAAAGCTGAATCAGTAAAGCCGCAATAGGCGCCACAATAATCATTAGCAGGAATCCCAGCAAACCGCCGCCCTCATCGTCGGAATCTCTTCCTCCGCCGAAAATAGCGGCGAAACGGGCCATATAAGAGATCCACATAATAGCACCGGCAAGCGTAGCCGCTATGCTGCTGATCAGAATGTCCCGGTTCTTGACATGGGAAAGCTCATGGGCGAGAACTCCGGTCAGCTCTGCTTCGTTCAACAGCCTCAATGCGCCCTGGGTTATCGCTATCGACGCATGTTGCGGGTTCCGTCCTGTTGCAAAAGCATTCGGAGAATCGCTCGGTATAACATGAATTTTTGGCATCGGCATACCGCTGCGGGCGCATAGGAAGTCCATAATCCTGTAAATCTGGGGAGCCTGCTCCCGCGTCACCGGCTGGGCCCGGTGCATCCTCAAGGCAATCTTGTCGGAGAAAAAATAGCTGCCGAAATTCATCGCCACAGAGAATATCAGGGCAATCGTGAGTCCCTGTTCTCCCCAGAAACTGCCTATAAAAAGAATAACGCCCGTCAACACTCCGAGTAACAAGACAGTCTTGATTTTGTTGGTCATAATTATACTTCCCCTTGAGCTGAACCTATATCATAGCATGACACCGCAAACCTTTTCCCAGGGCGGAGGTCTGTTCATGCCTGTTCCCCGCCCGGGGTACAGGTCGGTTTTCTAACCGTTCGCCAGCTGTTCACCCGGTGAAGAGAATGGTACAAATACGAACTCTCCGGTTTTTTTGTCCAGATTCATCTGTATTTTTTCTCCCGGTGTTATGTCTCCGCTTAGGAGCATCAGTGCCAGCCGATCCTGGATTCTTTTCTGGATCAGGCGCTTGAGCGGCCTCGCACCGTAGACAGGATCGTAACCTTCCCGCGCGAGGGCTTTGGCCGCCTCAACATTCCCGACAGCATCCTGTTCAGTTGGCGGAGCTGTAATTTTACAATGTCTTCAATCAGGTCTGGTGTGAGTTGGTGAAATATAATGATGTCGTCGATCCGATTGAGAAACTCAGGTCGGAAAGTGCTTCGCAAGGCGTCCATGATGTGGGGTGTCACGGCGTCAAGGTTTCCTTCAGCTTCCCCGATCACCTGGCCGCCGATATTGGAGGTCATGATGATGACCGTGTTTTTGAAATTGACAGTCCGGCCCTTCCCATCCGTCAATCGCCCGTCATCCAGAATCTGGAGCAGGATGTTAAATACATCCGGGTGCGCTTTTTCAATTTCGTCGAAAAGGATTACGGCGTACGGTCGTCGTCGGACCGTTTCGGTCAAGTATCCTCCTTCTTCGTATCCTACATATCCGGGAGGGGCGCCGATCAGACGGGCTACGGAGTGTTTTTCCATGTACTCGGACATATCGATGCGTATCATGGCGTGCTCATCATCGAAGAGAAATTCGGCCAGGGTTCGGGCAAGTTCCGTTTTCCCGACTCCCGTAGGACCCATAAATATGAAGGATCCCATCGGTCGTTTCGCATCCTGGAGCCCGGCACGTGCTCGACGAATAGCGTTCGACACTGAAGCAAGGGCTTCATCCTGTCCGAGCACCCTTTCGCGCAGGCGGCTTTCCATGTGAATTAATTTTTCTACCTCTCCCTCCAGCATTTTACGAACAGGAATTCCGGTCCATTTCGCAACCACTTCTGCAATATCCTCTTCGTCCACTTCTTCTTTCAGGAACTTCTGGCTTGACTGCAATGTCTCCAACCGGTTGTTCTGCTGCGACAGCTCCTTTTCCAGTTCTACCAATGTTCCATAGCGCAGTTCAGCCGCTTTGCCCAGATCTCCCGCGCGTTCGGCATTCTGTTCCTCTGCTTTTACACCTTCTATCTTTTCTTTCGTTGTCTGAATAGCGCTGATTATTTCCCGCTCCTGCTTCCAGTGCAGTTTCATTCGGGAACTTTTTTCCTGTAGGTCGGACAACTCGCTGTTCAACGCATCCAGCCGTTCGCGACTTGCCTTATCCTTTTCCTTCGACAGTGCCTGTTTCTCAATTTCAAGCTGGGTGATACGCCGCTCCACTTCGTCGATTTCCACCGGCATACTGTCAATTTCTATCCTCAGGCGCGAAGCTGCTTCGTCTACCAGATCGATCGCCTTGTCCGGAAGAAAACGATCGGCAATATATCGGTTGGACAGGACCGAAGCGGAGACGAGGGCTGAATCCATAATACGTACGCCATGGTGTATTTCATATTTTTCCTTCAATCCCCGTAAAATGGCAATGGTGTCCTCAACGGTGGGTTCACTTACGACAACGGGCTGAAACCGGCGTTCGAGTGCAGCGTCCTTTTCTATATGTTTCTTGTATTCATTGAGAGACGTAGCGCTTGGAGCGGTCCCATATGTCGCGAGGCTGCAGCGCCGGCATGAGAATCTCGAGG
>JARRLM010000189.1:9310-11495 GCA_037386985.1 Acidobacteriota bacterium
ATTCATTGAGAGTTGTAGCTCCTATGCAGCGCAGCTCTCCCCTTGCAAGGGCCGGTTTCAGCATGTTCGATGCATCGATAGCGCCTTCGGCTGCTCCAGCGCCGACAAGGGTATGAAGCTCGTCAATAAAAAGAACGATAGAGCCGGCGGAATCTTCTATTTCACGGAGTACGGCCTTCAGGCGGTCCTCAAACTCACCTCGGTATTTGGCACCGGCCAGCATGCTTCCCAGATCGAGCGCCACCATCTGTTTTCTTTTCAATGTTTCCGGAACGTCCCCTGCTACAATTCTCTGGGCCAGTCCTTCAACGATCGCCGTTTTTCCGACCCCGGGTTCCCCGATGAGCACCGGGTTGTTTTTTGTTCTGCGCGAGAGGACCTGAATGATGCGGCGGATTTCATCATCGCGGCCGATTACGGGATCGATCTTTCCCTTGCGCGCAAGATCTGTCAGGTCTTTGGCATAGCGCTTGAGAGCCTGATACTTCTCTTCCGCATTTTGATCGGTAACGCGCTGGTTACCCCTGACTGAGACGAGTACCTTAAGAATGTCGCTTCTGTTTCCACCCGATTTCTGAAGCAGCTTGCCTGCGAAAGTTCCGGAAGCGGAGATGGCCAGCAGCAGATGTTCGGACGAGATGTACTCGTCACGAAACTGTTCCGACTCTTTGACAGCCTGTTGGAAAACCTTGTCAAGATTTGGAGAGAGGGATACCTGCGCCCCTTCAACTTTGGGTTGCGATGTGAGATATCGATCCAGCTCCATACGCACGGATTCGATGGGAACTCCAAGTTTTTTCCGAAGGGGGGCAACAATACCATCCTCCTGCGTTATCAGAGCTTCAAGCAGATGTTCGTTGTCCAAGCGCATCAAGAACCTCTTAGAGTTGTTGTAAATTTGGCCAGGATACGGGCGTTTATTTTCCCCGTATCCTGTCTTTGGTTGACAATTCCTGAAAAATTACTGGACACCCACAGTATTTCCCGGAAAGTTACTGGACACTCACAGGTATTTCCCGAGGCTTGACCTCGGATTTCTGCGGAATCGTGACAGTCAGTATGCCGTTTTTGTAGTCGGCGTTTATCTTGTTGGTATCCACAGTATCCGGGAGTCTGAAAGAACGGGTAAAAGATCCATAGCAACTTTCGACTCGGTGGTATTTTCCTTCCTTGTCTTCGTTCTCCATCTTTCTTTCACCCTTCAGTGTCAGGGTATTCCCTTCGAGCTTCAGTTCTATCTGTTTCTCAGATAATCCCGGTAGCTCTGCCCGGAGAATCAGATTGCCCTCTTTCTCCATAATATCGACGGATGGAGTCCAGCGGTCGCCATCTTCAAACAACGACCCCGAGAAAGGGAAATCATTGAAAAATTCTTCAAACAAACGAGTTGTTGAAGGTACTTCGGATCTTCTAACAAACGGAACCAGTCTCATTTCTTTTTCCTCCTTTTTATCTTAGTGCATTATTTATATAATATCTGAGTGTAGTAATGTCAAATATTATGATGAATTTTCAACATCACCATAAAGTCTTTTATGCGTTGACTTTAAGAAGACATTCAAAATGATATTAAGAAAAAGAAGTTAAGAAGAAAGATCTGGACACCCACTGATTATACTGATTACAAATCTGGACACCCACTGATTATTACCTGGGAAGAAGAAATGGCAGATTACTTCTGAAAAAAACTAGGAGGCAGACCCACCGATCAATGTAATGAAGTGATCACCGGCATTTAGAAAGTCAAAAACCGACGGAAGCCTCCTCATGGCAGGAAGGATCCTCAGATTTGTAAAGGCTGGTCTTCGAAAGGTGTGTGAAATCAATATTATAGAGGCAGTGAAGGTGCAAAGGAGGCTCGAGCGGCTGAAACGCCTGCGAACCACCTCCTCCCGATTTGATCGGCAAATTTCTGTAGATTTCCGATCAGCCCTGCGACAAGACAAAATTTATCTTGGAAATGGGAGACAGTTTCCGCCCATGCTTCCGGTCTGGCACCGATACGCTGTAAAATTGGCGCAAGATCGGTATCGATGGAGCTCTGTTTATCCGAACGGATCATGCGTCCCGACCTGTCCACCAGATCGAAATACTCTTCTGCCGTTATTGGAAGGATGCCCTGCAGATTAGTTTCCGAACTGATTTCAATGGCAAAAACTGAGACAAGCAACCGCAACCAGTCGGC
>JARRLM010000190.1:0-5579 GCA_037386985.1 Acidobacteriota bacterium
CTTCATCCTGGTATTCCAGCTCCCCAACCTATTGACGCGCCCCGGTTTAAGGGAGAAACAACAGGCGGAGCGCGAAGTGGCTCAAAAGTTTGCCGAGCTGAAGAAGGAATATGATGACGGTCAAATCTCACCCGAGGAGTACGAACGGCAGTTGGATGCCATTCAAAAGGGCAGGAAATCCGACGATGAGTCCGAATCGGAAAGGGTGTCTGAAATCGTCCGGATCGTTAATATGGTGGCTCCTCCAGGGTGGTTGCCCTATGGCGTCACAGCTGCAGCTGAAGGGCGATATTTTCCGGTGTTGGCCTGCATATTCGGAATGGGGTTGATCGGCACTGCAAGTCTGCGGCGTTCCTACAGGACTACCATCCGGTTGTACACGGGCGATTTCACTAAAGGACGGGCAAGCCGCAAAATTAAAACTGAAACTGTTTTCAAAGACGCATCTGATACCAAAACCAGGTCGGGCCCTTCAAGTGCTTTCCTGGAGAAAAGGCTCCCCCGCATGTCTGAACACGCCTCCGCAATTACATTGATGAACTTCCGGTCCCTGATACGCGCGCCGGAAGTCAAGATGCTACTGCTGACTCCTGTAATCCTCGTGATTGTTTTTGGGGGAATGTTTGCAAGCAAGGAAAATGAAATATCCGGTCTGGCTCGACCGCTGATTGCAATGGGCTTTACGGCGTTTATTCTCATAATCGGTATGACCGGGTACCTGGGAAACCAGTTTGCCTTCGACCGGGGCGGGTTTCGGACGTTTGTTCTGAGTTGTGCTCCGCGTCGGGACATCCTGCTGGGGAAGAATCTTTCATTGCTTCCTTTTGCAATTGTATTGATGATCCTGTTCATCGGAGTATGCCGGTGGCTTAACCCCATGCGATGGGATTACCTGGCGGCTGTCCTTATCCAAACACTCCCTATGTATTTGCTTTTTTGTATAACCGGAAACGTGCTGTCGATCCTTTCTCCGATGACTTTAAGGCCGGGATCGGGCATGCCTGCCTCGCATCAGGGAATGGGAACACTCTTCCATATAGTGTTCATGCTGGTAGTGCCTGTTCCCATGAGTTTCACACTTGTTCCTCTGGGGGTCGAAGCGCTTTACGCCTCATTCAGCTCCGATGCATGGTTCCCCGTTTTTATGGTATTGAGCCTGATAGAGGTTCCTGTCGTGATTTGGCTGTATCGTACCGTGATCAACTGGCAGGGTACCCTCCTGCAGCAGAACGAACAGAAGATGCTCGATGTCGTCAGCGCAAAAGGAGAGTGATATTCATCCCCCGGCTTGAGAGATGCAGGTTAAGGTGCAAGAATCCGGTAAATTCAGGTATACTTAAAAACATCCCCAATTTTTTTACTTTTAGGATAATGACGGCAAATACTCACGAACTGGACCGAATCGCCATCACGGTGAAATCCCACATGCTGCTCCGGCAGCTGTTGAGGGAAAATCCCGCTCTTGAAGAGATCATGCGGAACGCCTGTAATGAAACCGAAGCTCTTGTGGGTGTCCGTAACTGGGTGTTGGGTGAAATCATAGAAAATCCGGATGCGTATAAATTTTACAAACGAGACGTTCACGGCAGAGAGGCTTTTGAAAAACTTACCTGGAAGGATTTTGCCGCTATCCGCCTGCTGGACTATGTGGATAACGCCGGCCGGGAATTCGACGACCAGAATCTGCGCGGGGAAAAAGCCATAAGTAATCCTATTCAACTTATCTGGCTGGCCGTTACCCATGGGACCGGCGGGGCAAAACCCTATTTTTTTCAGGACATGCTGATGCTGTTCCGCCAGTTCTCGGGTGAGTACGCAAGAGATTTTCCCACCAGAGAAAAGGTTGAAGAATGGATGGACCGGTGGCCCTCCGGCCTGGATCCCCGCATAATCAAACTCCGCGAGGAAAACCGCGAACGGATTCTGAAAATAATTATCGATAAAATCGACAAAGGGGAAATCAAAGACAGAAAATTCTTTTTTGATCCCGGTATGTCCCAGGAGCAGAAATACCTTCGTGCGCTGGAATGGTGGAATGACAGGTTATTTCATCTCCGGTTTGCCGTCCGTTCGCCCGACTTGTTGAACGAGTTCCTGGGGTACTCCCTCGATCCGGATACCATGAAAGTGCTGTATGAGGCTGAAAAAAAGGGAATACCGTTTTTTGTCAATCCGTATTACATGTCATTGCTTCATGTACGTGTGCCGTATTTCGCCGTTGGTGCGGATCTGGCCATTCGTTATTACGTCGTATACAGCCAGCAGTTAATAGACGAGTACGGCCATATCGTTGCCTGGGAAAAGGAAGACAGGGTGGAGCCCGGCAAACCCAACGCCGCGGGATGGATTCTTCCTAATGAGCACAATATTCACCGGCGCTATCCGGAGGTTGCCATTCTAATACCGGATACCATGGGCAGGGCCTGCGGCGGGCTGTGTGCATCCTGCCAGCGCATGTATGACTTCCAGCGGGGGAACTTGAACTTTAACCTGGATAAGTTAAAGCCGAAACAGACCTGGGACCAGAAACTGGCCGAGCTTCTGGGCTACTTCGAGCAGGACTCTCAGCTGCGCGACATACTGATTACGGGCGGAGATGCCCTGATGAGTTCGGACGGATCTCTTGCGCGCATACTGGACGGCGTGTACCGGATGGCCCTTAATAAAAGGGACGCAAACGAAAAAAGGGCGCCCGGGGAAAAACACGCCGAGATTGTCAGGGTCCGGCTGGGGACGAGGCTCCCGGTGTATCTGCCTCAACGTATAACGCCCGAACTGGCGCAGGTCCTGGGAGACTTTAAGCGCAAAGCGTCCGAAATAGGCATCAGGCAGTTCATCATACAGACGCATTTCGAATCTCCTATGGAAGTGACGCCCGAGGCCAGAGACGCTGTGAAACGGCTGAATGCTGCAGGATGGACGGTAACGAACCAGCACGTTTTCAGCATCGCGGCCTCAAGGCGCGGGCACGCTTCGAAACTTCGCAAGGTTCTGAACGAAATCGGTATTCTCAATTACTACACCTTCAGCGTAAAAGGCTATATGGAGAACTACTTCAATTTCGCCACCAATGAACGGGCGGTCCAGGAGCAGATGGAAGAAAAGGTAATCGGGACGATCGATGAAGAATACTACGACGAAATCAGGGAGTTCCCCAGTAACGCCGAAATGCTTGTGGAGAACATTACCAGCCTGCTGAAAAGATCGAAGCTCCCGTTTCTCGGCTCCGACAGGAACGTTCTGAACCTGCCCGGTGTGGGGAAAAGCCTGACGTTTAGGACCATAGGTATCACACGTTACGGGAGGAGAATCCTCGAATTTGAGCTGGATCATACCAGAAATCACAGCCCGGTCCTGGAGAAGATGGATAAGGTGATTATTATCGAATCGAAGTCCATCAGTGAATATCTCCGACAACTTGAGGATATCGGCGAAGAAACGTCCGATTATGAAAGCATCTGGGGATATTCGATCGGAGAAACGGAACCCCGGATCCCGTTGTATGAATACCCGGAATACGAATATGAAGTTACGGATGAATTTTCCAATCTTGGGGTTCCGGTAGCTTAATCAGTGTGGAATTCTTTTTTAATTGGCCCGTTCAGGTCGTATCCGAATTTTTCCCTCATTTCAGCAAGCGCTATTCGCAGATGGTAGTTTCTTCCGATCGGATAAGGAACGGTGTGATTCTAATGGAAAGTTTTCCGTTTTCTGAAAAGCGGTTCCTCTCCATGCCGCCGGCCAGGCGTCATAAATGGGTGGCTTCCTGGCTTCGCAAAAACTATGAGGCGTTGCTTCGAAAACGATTCAGCCAAAATAGCCTGCAACGATTCTTCGATAACTATCTGACGGTTCAGTCCTGGCTGAAGGAGCCGCCCGGTGCCATTAAGAAACCCACAAGTCACGGGAAGTGGCTGGAATTTGTTTCAGACCGTTTCCACGAACACCAGAAAAAATCGGGGACAGGATTGGCGGAGGCCAACTTCCTGCCCAAGGTGAGCAGGGGGGATCGTGAAATTGAAGGGCCATGGTCTGCCGCGATCCCGTATCGTGTGGCACTCGATCGTACGCGGAGTGCCTTTAATGTGGGATCCGTCCTCCGGGTTGTCGACGCCGTCGGATTCGAGTCTGTCCTGTTGTCGGACCGCACGCCCGGGCCCGAAAATGTTCAGGTTATAAAGACCGCGATGGGCTGCACTCGCTGGATCCCTCAGAGAAAGTACAAACATTTGCCTAATGCACTGTCCCGGGTAAAAAAGGACGGCTACTCCATTATCGGAGTGGAAACCATGCCGGATTCGCACACATATTCCGAATATCCGTGGCCAAGCAAAGGAATCGTTGTTCTGGGGAATGAAGAGTTCGGGATTTCGGAAGATGTTCTAAAGGTTTGCGACGATTTTGTCCATCTGCCTATGTGGGGTTTGAAAAATTCCGTAAATGTCGCCAATGCTTTTGCCGTAATCGCCTTCCATATCGCTGCTCTCAAAAACAGTTAACAGTTAAACCCGAAACTCAGAACTCAGAACTCAGAACTCCGAACCGTTAACTGCTTAATTGCCTTGACTCTAAAAATCCAGTTCCATATGATCCGTTCCATTGGTCATCTTCTAGAGATAACCGCAGGAATCCCTCTCTCATTTAAGGAGGTCGCAGAAATGACTACGTGGCATGATTACTTAAAAGAGGAAGGTCAGCCACCCAGTTGGCCTTACCCTATCCGTTTCGAAGGCGCTGCCAGGCAGGGTATGAGAGTGGCGCTGGTAGAAAAGAGCGATACCGTCCGGAGCGGTTCCGGAGGACCGGGATGCGACCACTGGTGCAATGCCCCGGCTAATCCGCTCTCCAGGGTGGAACCGGATCCTTGGGCGCAGCATATGGCCGATCGCCCATACAGTAACGGCATCGGCATACAGATCCAGTGCCGTGAAGATTTCGACACCCTGCTTGAATTGGAACAGATGGGCGGCAAAATACGGGACACCGACGACGAGTATGTCGGCGCCGAGGGCCGGGACGACAAGACCAAGTTCATGATCTCCCCGCGTTATGGCACGATCCACAGCTATTTCCCCGATCCGCACATGGGAGAGCCGAATTTTAATCCGCCTGAAACACGAAACAACGTAGTCATACGGGTCTGGGGCAGCACCTTCAAGCCGGTGCTGAAGAAGGAGTGCAAGCGTCTTGGCGTCAAAATTTTCGACCGGGTCATGGGAACCGGCTTGTTGACGGAGAACGGCATCCAGGGCTCTCGGGTGGTCGGGGCTACCGGCCTGAACAACCGCACCGGGGAGTTCATGATTTTCAAATCCAAGGCAACCATCCTGTCCACGGCCGGAGCCGGATCGATCTGGTTTATGAGCATGGAGCTGGGCGGTTTTTCCAATATGCATTCCAGGGCGATTTCGGGTGACGGTACGGTCATGGCTTTCAAAGCGGGAGCCGAGCTGACCAAGATGGAAGCCGGCGGGGTTGTGCGCATCGCCACGGGATACAAGCACAAGTGGTATACCGGAGGCGGGGACGCCAGTTATGAAAATGTCCCTCTGGTTGATGCCAATGGGAAACGACTCCCC
>JARRLM010000190.1:5608-7328 GCA_037386985.1 Acidobacteriota bacterium
TCCAGGGCTGGGTGGATGCCGGAGCCATGGTTCCCACTCCCGGTGTAGAGAAAAAGATCCGTGAAGGCGTCATGAAGGGCGAGTACGCGTTGCCTTTCTATGCGGATTTTCCTTCGATGTCCAATGTGGAGCAGGACGCCACATGGAAACTGATGCTGGGCGAAGAGGCTACCACGAAGATCATCATCAAGACATTCAATGAGGCCGGCTTCGATACCCGCAAGGATATGCTGCAGAGCTATAAGTTTATCGAGGGGCAGAGCCTGCCGCAGTGGCGCGAGGCGGGGTACGGGGGAGGTCTGCTTGTGGACTGGAACCTGAAGACGACGCTCGACGGACTGTACGCTGCGGGGACTCAGATGTTTGCCCCTGAGGACCACAGTTATGCTGCCGCGACCGGACGGTATGCGGGGCGCAAAGCTGCAGCATATGTGAAGGAGATCGGAGAATCCAAAGTGTCCCGGGACCAGATTGAAATTGAGAAAAATCGTGTGTTTGCTCCCGCAAGACGCAACAGCGGTATCGAATGGAAAGAGCTGCATGCCGGAATCGCCAGGGTTATGCAGTATTACGTCAGCGAGTTCAGGACCGAACTACTTTTCAAGATGGGAATGGATGCCCTGGAAAAGGTTGAAACAGAATCGGTACCCATGCTCTACGCTCTCGATCCCCATAAACTCATGCGCACTCTTGAAGATCTGAGTATGCTCGAATATGCAAAAATCATCATTCAGGCTTCGCAGGCCCGCAAAGCCAGCAGCATACCGCTAGGATTCCAGCGCATTGATTATCCCGAGGTCGACCCGCCGGATTGGAACAAGTATCTGACCATAAAACTGGAGAACGACAAAGTGAAGATCGGCGAGCGCCCCCCGCGGTTCTGGGGCGATATGAAGCAGCAGTACGAAGCGTACAACAAGGACTACGAAGGCGTGTATAAGGGCAAATAACCGATCGCGTCGGATTTGAAATATATACCTTATTGGAGGTAAATGTGGCTAAGGAAGAAGTTTTCGCTATCCCGAATGTTCCTACACCGAACCAGCCGGTGCTTTTCAATCCAGAATTCTGTACCGGGTGCAATGTCTGTGTAGAGGTATGCCCGATTGATGTATATATACCCCATCCCGAGGAAGGGAAGCCCCCGATTATCCTGCATCCCGAGGAGTGCTGGTATTGTGGTACCTGTGCCGTCGATTGCCC
The DNA here is from genome assembly GCA_037386985.1 of Acidobacteriota bacterium. Classification (GTDB taxonomy): domain Bacteria; phylum Acidobacteriota; class UBA6911; order UBA6911; family UBA6911; genus UBA6911. The sequence goes on from JARRLM010000190.1 coordinate 6,812, forward strand.
CTGTCCCGGGGCCATCAAGTTCAACTGGCCGCTTCAGGCGCGGGGATACTGGAAGAACAAGGACACCGGGGAAATCGGCCAGATATAAAATTGTCCATACTATCTACCCGAAAGGAAATGAATCGCCGTGGGGACGGACCTTGCGTCCGTCCCACTGTTGCCTGCTCATAAGATCCCGAATTTTCCCTCTCCGGGGATCATAATCTTTAATCCATATTTTCCACCTGGCTCCTCCAGGTTGCGTCATGCGTCGCTGCGAATAGCTGAATACGCCTCTATTTGCTGAGGTTTTTGGGGGATTTCCGGTTCAGGAAATTAACCAATTCCTTGCCTGCCTCAGGAACTCCTACGGCACCGTTGCGGATGATTTCACGGGCGTTAATATCACGGCCGTAGAGATTTTCATTGGCGCCTCCATCGGACCTCAGAGTGGAGCCCTCCAGCGACACGCCTGCGAAGAGGCCTTTTGCCCTGGAATAGGATAAAATTTCCGCTCTCATAGCGATATCGGTTGCTG
>JARRLM010000191.1:0-5184 GCA_037386985.1 Acidobacteriota bacterium
TGTGAAAGGACCGTGCCCATGAAGCGCTTCTCGTGGCGCTCGTTGTAGATCATTACGGTCGGGATGCCTTTTTCCTCAAGAGCGATTGCGATGGAACCCATCGCGCCAAGGCACCCTCATCAGCCTCCAAAACCGGCCACGACACCGTCGGGCCGGGCGGCCACGATCTTTTCCACAACCTCATTCTCGGGAGCGAATTTCATCGGCAGGTCTTTGTACTGCACGATATCGATGCCGGGATAGGTATCCCGAAGCATTTTCTCCAGCTGGTCGAAGAGTTCCGTCCCCCTGCCCGCGAACAACTGGTCCGGCGTGGCCGAAAGCCACATGGCGATTCTCTTGCCCTGCAGCGTTGCAAGCCGAGGCGCCAGCTCCTTGTCCCTATCCACAGGACCCTGCGGATTCAGCACAGTCAAAGTGTAGTCCGCAGCCGGCTGTGCAAATGCCGCGAGCAATGCCGGCGCTGCCAGTGCCGCCAGGAAAAGCAGTAGTACCGTTTTCTTCATGTCTGGTCCTCCCTGGTGCCCTAACTAGGGCGGTGTGGACGGTCAGCGTCACCCGTCGGTCGTTTTCAGGACGGTCGCCATGTACAGAATACTCAGAACCAGCAGGGCGGCCGAAAGAAACGCCAATGCATTCCACAAAGAATCGAGAACCAGCAGGCCCGCAGCTCCGCCCAGAGCCGTCACTATCGGAAGTCATCAGGGACAGAATGCCGCAAGGACCGCCAGAAGGGACCCGGCAATCCCGATGCCGCCTTTCTTCCCCGACTGCCTTGCCCCCATCACACCGGCGCCGAAAACGAACAGTGACATTGACATCATCACCAGCAGGGAAAGCAGAATCCCTGCCAGAACCTCTGCAGGAGACGTATTCCATATCACACGGCCGAACAGGATGTGGACACGGCCTCCCTTCCCGCCCGGGATCATGAATACGACCAGATAGGCAATGCCTGCCAGGATCCCGATCCACAGGGATGTCCGCGCCGAGAGCGCATTCCGGATTACAGCAAGGATCGAACGGCAATCCCGAACAATGTGCCATTTCCGGATTGCGAGACCTACTGCGAATACAGCCAGTAAAAGGATTATTCCGTCAAACAACGATGTTACCATTGTATAGACCGCCCGGCCTTTTTTACGTTATTTTGTCGAAGTCCCGAACCGGGACTACCGCTCTGGGCCCTTTCAATCTCAAAACACGTGCCGGAACTGCACGCCGCCTTCTCCGACCTGAACACCCGCTTCGATCAGACGGCTTCTCAGGTCGACCCCCTTGTTCTCGTTCCGAAGATGGTAGACAGCACCGTCCGCTGTCGTCGCCCTGAGAATATTCGGCATCACCTGCCACTGGATTTCCACAATGCTGCCATCTTTCGCCATCGAGATCATCTCATCCAGGGTGACCTCGGCACCCCAGTCGATTTCCATCTCGTCCGAATCGGAAACATCGGCGGAACTGTCGCCACGCTGGTTCCCGCATCCCATCCACAGCAGCATTGCTGCTAACAAAACAAAAACGAATGACTCTTTGGTTCTGCAGTCTCTCACGGTAATCCAAATATCCTATGCAAACAGCGACTTCATGGTCCCGGCCAGTTTCTTCGTCAGCGTTTTCCTTTTGAACAGGTGTTCCTTGTCCGCCCATCCGCCCGGCAGCTGATGCATCCAGGCTTGCGGCTCCGGCGGTAGCTCCTCCCATTGCACAGCGGGCGGGTAGAAGAGGTAAAAATCCCAGGCTACTTCGCCCTCGTGCCCGAGACTCTCGGCAACGGCTTTCCCGGCCATCTGCCCGGGATCGAAAAACTGGGTCACGCGAGTATCGGAAAATTTCGCGGAAGCCTCATTCGCAGCTTCCGGAGTGTCGGTGGCTTTCAGGACGATCCAGACGACCAGCACGGACAGGTCCGCATCCGGGAAAGGTTTCAGGATTCCTTCCAGCACCGCCCGGGCACCGTCAAAGACTCACTTGGGTCAGGTAGGAGAAAGCAGCGTGACGAAACGCCGCCTCCGGCAATCCCGGTTAAAGGCGTCCATGAGCGGCTGCAGCGAGCTGTCCAAACGGATAACCATTACAAATTCTCTGTATTTCGATTGTATCTGCCTTTATTAAATATTTTCCATTCCTACAATGCAACAGGATTCAGTGATGTCTGATAGGAATTGAATGGGGATATCGATCGATCTTTATACCGAATCCGTTCATGTTGAGATGGGGTATCCCTCGCCTTTAAGGTCCTCTGGCGCGAAAAAATCGATCGGTCGGCGGGAGTCGAGAATATTTGCCTGAACAGGGGATTTGGCTCTGTTCTCTGGAAAATCCCGAACGGGAAGGCTCCACTTTTCGTCACGATCTCAAAACCCCTGCAGGGACATATAGATGCAGTGCCGGGATTTCTGAGGGGCGCAAGATTGAAACATCCTGTTTCCAAACCCTGATTTCTTCTAAACGTTCCCCTGCATTTCCGCCGCGGCGGCCTTCAGCCTGTACGCGTGGATACCTGCTCGGCGATTTCCCGGACACGGCGCAGGTCCAGTTTCCCTGTGCCAAGGCGGGGAAAGGTTTCAACACGGAAGAAGCGGTCTGCGCGTGGTTTCCACAAATTCGGGAGATCGCTCCGCGCCAGTTTTTCAAGACAGCGCTGCAACAGCTCATCTCCCAACGTGTGCAGGGCCACAAGCTGCTCACCCTTTTTTAGGTTCTTCACTCCCGTAACGACAAACGTCTGTTCCGTTCTTTCCGCGGCTTCATGCAATACTTCCTCAACCTTGCCGTGAGGAACCATTTCCCCTCCGATCTTACTGAACCGGCTCAAACGGTCCGTGATCTGAAGGAAGCCGTCTTCATCAATTGCCACAATGTCTCCGGTCACATACCACCTGTCTGCGGCTGCCGGAACGCAGGAAATTTCTTTGTTTCCTTCGGGCACCAGCACTTCCGAAGTCTTTGCCTCGAGACCGAGATAACCCTGCATCACATTCGGCCCCTTTACCAGCAGAAGGCCCGCCTGGCCGGGCGGAAGCGGCGATCGGTTTTCCGGATCCACAATACGCACCGAAATTCCAGGCAGCGGGTGCCCGATTTTGCCGCGTTTGGCGCCGACCTGCCGGAAGCCGGCGGACCGGAAGTCCTGTGTGTTCACGGCCACCACGGGCGAGCATTCGGTACAGCCGTATCCTTCCAGCGGGCGAAGCCCAAACCTGTCTTCGAATGCGGCTGCCAGATGATCCTGCAATTTCTCCGCGCCGGTTATGACCACGCGTAGGCTTCCGAATTGTTCGGGTGTGCAGCTGCGCATATATATCTGAAGAAAGGTCGGAGTCGAAATCAAAAACGACACATTGAAATCACGCACAAGCGCACCGACGGCTTTCCCGTCAAGCGGATTGGGATGAAAAACAACACCTATTCCAAGAACGGCCGGCATGTAAAGAGTTACCGTAAATCCGAAAGAATGGAAAAAGGGAAGAATGCCTAAAAGCCGGTCGTGCCGGTTCAGTCCGAATACCTGTTCGATCTGTTCGATGTTGGAGCCGACGTTGTAGTGGCTCAACATGACGCCTTTTGGATCGCCCGTGCTGCCGCTGGAGAAAATTACAGTGGCGAGATCATCCAGCGTGATTTTTGATTTGCCCGAGAGCGCATACTCCAGCATCCCGGCAGGAAGGAGAAAGGCCATGAAAACGGACACAAGCTTTTCGAAAACGGAGGGCGGACGATTTGCCTGCGTTTCAGGTCTGTGCTCATTTTTCGAAGTTGCCTTTCCCGCCACATTTTCAAGATATATGGATTCGCAGGGCACCCGGATTTTCGCCTTTTCAAGAAACGCTTTCGATGTGATCACTTTCCGGATCCCGCACTGATCGATACAGGTGGCCAGGGCCCGACTGGAAAGCGTGTAGTTGAGATTCACGGGCACGTGCCCCGACAGAAGCGCCGCATAGTTCACGAGGGCGCCCGCTGTCGACGGGGGCAGCAGGATGCCGACCATTTTCTGATCCTGCCACAGGCGGCGCAATCTCCCGGCCAGAAACACAGAGCGAACCAGTACCGTACCGAACCGAACTTTTGGATTCTGTAAATCCGCCATGGCAAACCGTAGCGGGTGCAGGCGGGCAGTATGTATCAGAGCCCTGTGAAGCGGCCGCATGCGCCCTCTGCGGTCCTGCCAGGCTGCGGCTAAAAGTTCCTGCACTGCCTGCCGCACCTCAAACGGTTTTGCTGCATGCGGCAGCGGGCGGCCGTAATTCACGGTAACGGGATACGGCAGCCTGCGGGGAACCTTCCACAGAAATCGGCCCTTTTGGAAGCTGAAAATGCTGCCCCAAACGCCATCCAGGGCGACGGGAACAATCGGCGCGTCCACATTCTTCATGATGCGTTCAAACCCTCTCCGGAAGGGTAGCAATAGTCCGGTGCGCGTGATCTGGCCTTCCGCGAAAACACAGACAATTTGGCCGTCTCGAATAGCGTCGCCTGCGGTTTTCAGAGACTGCAGCATTTCGCGCGGGCGCTGTTCGGACGAAATTGGAATCACGCCGAGAAGACGTGCAAAAGGTTTTATGTATGGAAGTTCGTAGTACTCTTTGAAAATCATGAACCGCACCCGCCGGCCTGTAGAAGCCAGCAGCAGCATTGAATCGACCAGGGACACATGGTTGCACACAAACAAGGCGCCGCCTTTTTCGGGAATGTTCTCTCGACCCATGACGTGTATGCGATAGATTGTTTTTGTCAAGACCCACAATATGAAGCGAAGCAGAGAGCCGGGCAACGGAACCACTGCATAAAATGTTGCCGGCATGGAGAACAGAATAAACGGCATGGAGAACAGCACACCCACCAATTCACCGGTCTGGTGTTTTTCAGCCAGACTCAGGTTCATGACAACGAGCATGAAGAGGACAAGAATTTTCAGAACATTATCGCTGAACGCTCCCTGAAATTGTTTTACGAACAGGCTCCAAAATCCGCGAAGCGTTCCCTCTACCGGTCTGGATGCTGGTTGTTTCATAGCCACCTCTCATGTTCCGGATTTGAATGGGTTTCATATTTATCCATACCTGGAGCAATTAATGTTCCATCGCATTACTTGTTGATTTAAAATACGTTATGGAATGGCAGTGAAAAACGCAGCAGACCCCTTCATACATCACCTGCCGGATACTGTACATTTTTTGC
>JARRLM010000192.1:0-4719 GCA_037386985.1 Acidobacteriota bacterium
CTAAAAATCCTCCGCGCGCACCGGCAGGTTTTCCCGTGAATTCCTCCCCGGTAATTAAATCGTGGATCTTGGGATACCGGGAATCCAGTGACAGCTGAACATCGATGTTTTCGGGCAAAAAAGACTCCACGATAAAAGTATCGTTATCATAAACAAACAGACTGACATCACCAGGACTTTCGACGCGCACATAAAAATCCCGGAGCAGCCTGTTTCTTATTTCATTCAGGGTCTGTGTCGGAAAGCTGTAAAAATCACTGAAATTCTCAGGTATGGTCAAAACGTAAAGAGTTCCATTCGCGTAACCCGCCTCAAGCAGCAGCGGATAACCGAGATCGTTCTGGGCCGTTGCGCTGACACGTTCCCATACATCATTGGTGAGGTACCGGACCTGAGGTATCAGTATGCGCAAACCGGGAGGAAGCGCGGCCTGCCCTCTGAAGCCGGCGATGATGGCTTTCCGTTCGGTTGCACGAATCTCCGCGATATCCTCTATGCCCTTTCCCTGAAGTTCGCGGAGCAAGCCTGATGTGATGACGACCGACTTGCCCGCCACCAGGTGTTTCTCGATTTTGTCTACAATAGCAGGGTCCGATGCCGCGCATTCGGTTAGAAGCACCATAGGCGCGTCGGAGGGAAACTCCGGGCGAAGATCAATAGGGATCCCTATCATACCTAGGTATGTATGCAGGAAGTCTTCTCCCGTAGAATGATAGGGCTTATAGCTTTTAAGTCCGACAGGATTCCCCAGTTTGTCCAGGAATTTATCCGTCTGTTCCAGGGTATAGCCTGCCGCCCGGGCAATCGTGGTCGGTTTGACGACGGTGCCGTCGGCCTGAGGGATCGGTTCCATCATGGCGTCAAAATCGAAGCTGGTCTTTTGGCCTTGCCATGCAGCCCGACTCGACGGATTCATCTTCTGCTGAAGCTGTGAGAAATCAAAAAGGGTGATCTCGGGAGCTTTAGCAAACAGGGTTAACCATAACTGTTCCGCATAGCGGTCCATATAGGGGCTGCCCGGTGTGTCCACCCACCCACCGCCGTTGCCGCCGGGCTTCAGATTTTCAAGATACCGGAATAAAGAATATCCCAGATATTGCTGGAGATGCTGATCCCAGGTGCGGTCGCGAGTTTCAGTCCCGGTATAGATCCCATCAAAAATTCTAGGCCCGTTTTCCAGGTCAAAGCCCAATCCCTGGAAATGCTCATACCAGTTCGGGTATTTAATAACTAGCTTTATTCCTGGATTCACCGCTTTCGCCGGATTGATTATGAGTTCATGGGCCGCCTGGTTCAACTGGTCCAGCCTGAAGCGCGTCCAGCTTTTTTCGCCCTTAGCCTCGATACACAATTCACATTTACAGTTGGTAAAGAAGAAATCATCCAGGATCAGTTCGTCGAAAAATCCCGCCGTATATTCCACAACTTCTTTCAGCTTCCTTCGGTGTTCCGGATTGGAATAGCAGTAGGTTTGAAACCAGTTTCGCTCGCTTACGGTAGCAGTAATTCCTCCGGCCACCTCAATCTTCCGGTCTTCAAAGAAGCGTTTTGCCTTTTCAATAGTTTCTTTCTCAGCGACAACCATGTCCCGGTGCGTCTCGAGATAAATTTTATCGATTTTTACCTGCCGGGACATTTCCGCCCATCGCGGCTCCAGCCAGCCGAGGTCGGACATACGATTGACCTCGTAAACTCGGGCATACACGGAAACCTTAAAATTCCTGTAATTTCCTGCAGCATGAACTCCAGAGGGCAGGCATACCCAATGAGACATGACAAGGATTATAGTTGCTATAACGCGTTTCATAACCTGTACCCCTATTCTTTGGGTTCACCTCGGTCATACAACATTGAATCACTGAATTCTCTTAAGGATCTCCATCAGGAACTTCCAGAATTTTCCTACGCTATGAATATAGATCCGTTCGTCCGGCGAGTGCGCCCCTTCAAGGGTCGGGCCAAACGATATCATGTCCATCCCCGGTATACGTTTTCCAATAACACCACACTCCAATCCCGCATGAATGGCTTTCACCTGAATCGATTTTCCGTAGAGAGATCGATAGGCACGCCTTGCCGTCTTCAGTATCGGGGATTTCATATCCGGCTTCCATCCCGGATAGCCGTCCGTGTGCCGGACTGAAGCACCGCCCAAAATAAATACAGCGGATACGGCATCCACAATCTCCGTAAGTTCCGAAGCAACAGAGCTCCTTTGACTTGTAGCAATAGAAAGGGAGTCTTTTGCGGTACTGACGACTGCAACATTGGTTGATGTCTCCACAAGCCCTGTAATATCTGGACTCATTTTGATTACACCATGAGGAAGAGCTGCGATAGACCGCAAAATCTTTCTTTGCAAGGCTCTTTTCATGACCTTGCCATTCTTCCTGCCGCCGTAGCCCGTCACAAATTCGATTTTCAGGTCCGGATCTATGAGCGCCAGTTCACCGCTTATGGCTGCAGAGAGTTTCTCAATGATTTTCTCGGCCGGTTTGATTTTATTTTCCGGGAAAAACAGATGCGCTTCACATTCACGGGGAATTGCATTATGTTTGTTTCCCCCTTCGATACGGGAAAGCCGCGCCCCGATGGAATCGAGGGACAGAAGAATCCGATTTGCGATTTTTACGGCATTTCCTCTGCCTTTGTCGATTTCCAGACCCGAATGCCCGCCTTTCAGGTTTGTAACCCTGACCTGCACGGACACCGACCGGACCGGGGGCCGCTCGAATGAAACTTTCCATGTACCGGTCGTATCTTTGCCACCGGCACAACCCACATAAAGAGCCCCTTCCTCTTCGGAATCAAGATTCAGCAGCGTTCTGCTTTCAAAAAAGTCCGGTGTCAGATTCAGAGCTCCAGTCATGCCGGTTTCCTCATCAACCGTAAACAGCAGCTCCAGAGGGCCGTGTTTGAGAGAACAGTCTTCCATAATGGCCAGGTTCGTCGCTACTGCAATTCCATTGTCTGCGCCGAGGGTTGTACCGTCTGCAGTCAGGATATTGCCCTTGCGAACAAGTTCGATAGGATCTTTCGTAAAATCGTGGTCCTTGTTCTTATTCTTTTCACACACCATATCAAGATGGCCCTGAAGGGCCACGGGCCGGATATGGCTCCGGCCCTTCGAAGCAGGTTTGCGGACCACGACATTTCCCACCTTGTCCGTCTTTGCCTGGAGTCCCAGCCTATTTGCAGTATCCAAAACGTATCGGGTTATGGCCGATTCATTCTTGGAGCCACGGGGTATACGGGATATTTGGGCGAAATACCTCCATACCCCTTCCGGTTTCATACCTTTGACTGCGGTTGTCATGTGAAGTCCCCATTTGAATATTATTCAGCAGACCGGATCCATCTTAACCCGGTAAAGGGCTATTATAAAAGCAGGTTCTATTTCCGGATAAGATGCTTTACTGAATCCCATAATCTCCGTATGCTTTAAATCCCATGTTATTGATTGCAGCTGCACTGCAGGAAGAATTAAAGGTTGCTTTATCCCACTACCGGAATCCCGAAAAGCTCCGTCGGCGTGGCGTCCAGTTCTGGCAGGCGGTCCGGAACAATGAGACGGTTTATTTTCTGAAAACCGGCATCGGCCCGAAACGTTCGGCTGCATCCATGGAGCGGGCACTGGAATTCATGGAAGTCTCTCAAATTCTGGTTCTGGGTTACGCCGGCGCCCTGGATCCTCGGTTAAAACTGGGAACACTCGTAGTTGTCGAGAAAGCATTCGCCTGCAGCATCGATAAAGCCCGCCCCGAAGTGGAACACCTGATAGTGGACAAAATATTCGTACTTGCGCCGGGTAATGCTCTGGTGAAGACTGCGAAATCGTTGCATCTCCCTTTTAGCACGGGGAACATCCTTACATCGTCTCATGTTTGGGGAAATCCTGAGCACAAAAAGATTCTTCTGGACAAATTCCAGGCCTCTGTAGTGGACATGGAAACAGCCGCTCTTGCAGGCATCTCCGAAACCAAGGGTATTCCCCTTCGCTGCATTCGGGCCATCAGCGATGAAGCGGGCGATTCGTTCCTGGAGCCGTTTTCGTACAATCCTTCACCCGCCGTTGCAAGGCGTGCGGGGCAACTCATCCGCAAGGGGAATCCGGCAAAACTCCTGCGAGAATGGAAATGCAACACGTCGGTTGCGAGAGTAAGCCTGGACCGGTTCCTGGCTGGATATCTTTTTCCTGAGAATAACGCAATACGGCTCTGACCAATGGGGAGGAAAAATGGCTTTAGGAAAAGCCCGTTCGAAAAATGCATACAAAATCGTCCTGTCTTTGGCAGTTTTGATCTTATTACTGTTTATTTTACAGGGTATTTTTCTTGAAGGGAAAATCCCATCCATAGAAATCGAGACGGCTTTGCCCGCGATCGGGAAACAAACTCCTTTCCAGGTGAAGGCGTCCGAGTCACGACGCGGCTTAACTTTTGTAAAAACGGAACTTATACAGGGAAATACGTCTGTTACACTCATAGAAAAAACGTACTCGGTCAGTTCGCAATTTTCACCCTGGGGATTCAAAACCGTTACGGACACCCTGACCGATACAGCCGGTGTCGGAGACATGCCGGAACTGCAGGCGGGCTCAGCCGTAATCCGAGTGACGGTTGGCAGAGCTTCAACATGGCTCCTGCACCCCGACCCCGAAATTCGAGAAATCAGCCTGCCTGTTCGATTAAGTCCGCCGACTCTTCAGGTAACATCGAC
>JARRLM010000192.1:4759-9419 GCA_037386985.1 Acidobacteriota bacterium
ATATCTCACAGGGAGGATGCGAGCTTGTCACCTACAGAGTCGGTGCAACCACCCAAAGGGACGGGGTTCAGGCCGGATCCTGGTGGTTTCCCGGCTATCCCCTGCCCGGAGGGGAAGAACAGGACAGATTTGCACTGTTTGCGGCACCCTACGACATGAATACGGACGATATTTTGTTGATTGCCGTGGACGATGCCGGGAACAGGACTGAAAAAATTTTCATAGACAGGTTCAATAGAAAATCTTTCAAATCGGACACCATCACAATCAGCGATTCATTCATGGCTAAAGTCGTCCCTGAAATTCTGGCTCAGTCTCCGGAAATCGAAGATCGCGGTAATCCACTGGAAAATTACCTGGCAATCAACAGGGAGTTGCGTTTAAAGAATGCGGAAACAATCAAGGCCCTGGCGCAAAAATCCCAACCTGAGTTTCTCTGGTCCGAATCGTTCCTAATGTTACCGAACAGCAAGGTGACGGCTACGTTCGGGGAAAAAAGAACGTACAGGTACCAGGGCAGGACTATCGATCACCAGACCCATCTCGGGTACGATTTCGCGTCCACCAGCAAGGCTTCGATCCCCTCGCCAAATGACGGGATTGTAGTGTTGGCGCGTTTCCTGGGCATATACGGTAATACGGTTGTCATTGATCATGGCTGCGGTCTTATGAGTATTTGCGGGCACCTTTCCTCTATCGCCGTGAAAGAAGGCCAGCGTGTTTCCAGGGGAGACAGTATCGGCAAAACAGGAAGTACGGGCCTGGCAGGGGGAGACCATCTGCATTTCTCCAATCTTCTGCAGGGGCTGCCTGTGAATCCGATTGAATGGTCTGACGCTCACTGGATCGAAGACAGGATCACAAGAAAACTGGTCGGGGCTAGCGAGCGCTAATGTGCCACGCTGTTGCGGAGCACTCCGATACCTTCGATTTCCACCTCCACGACGTCCCCCGGTCTGGCGGCGCCTGTATTTCCGGGTGTGCCGGTATAGACAACATCACCTGGAAAGAGCGTCATGTATCCGCTGATGTAACTGACGATTGTAGGCGGGTCGAAAAGCAGTTCACTGAATTGTCCTTCCTGTACAACCTTTCCATTCACGCGTGTCGTAATCCTGCCCCCAGACCAGTCAAAATCCCCTGCAATTGCAGGGCCCAGAGGCGCGAAGGTATCGCAACCTTTGGCGCGCCACCACTGGAGGTCATTCTTCTGCCAGTTCCGTTCACTTAAATCGTTTCCGCATGTAAAACCGAAGATCCGGCTCTTTGCTTCAACCGGTGTTACCTTCCGGGTTGTTTCCCCTATGACTGCAACCAGTTCTCCTTCGTAGTGAGTCTCCTCTGCGCCGGTCGGAATCCGAATCTCTCCACCAGATTCCAGCAGAGCGGAGGTCGGAACATTGAAAATCGCCGGTTCCGCCGGAGGGGTTCGGGTACCCAGATGGCTCTGATAGTTCAGTCCAACTGCGAGTATTTTGCTCGGTTCACATGGGCATAATAACTTTACCTGTTGCAGATCCCTTATTTTGCCTGTCTCATTGCGACCTCCGAATAATCCGCCGCTGATTTCCCTGACGGTTTCTCCTTCGAGAACTCCGTATGAAACAGTGTCCTGGTAGCGATAGCGTATGTATTTCATGTGGCCACACCTCTCTTTTCGTATTGCTCCTGCTATGAAACTTTCAGTCTGAACTCAGTCCCCGTATTCAAAACCCGGACAAGGTCTTCCGCAATGCCGATAATGAATGCCGGATCATTTCGGGCCTCTGGACAAAACTCAATACCAAATGATCCGGTTTCATATCATAGAAGTAGCCTGGATGTATCAAAATCCGATTTTTATTTAAGAATTTTTGGGCCGCTCTTTCTTCATCGATTCCATTTAATTTCAGTGTGACGTAAAAACCTCCGTCCGGTTTTAAGTAACTGCAGCAATCCATCGATTCGACATGCTCCTCTGCAATACTCCAGCATTCCCTGATACGCCGCGCAAAATCTTTACAGACGCTTTCTCCCTTCCGGAATATTTCAGGTGCCGCAGCCTGCGCGAACTCATTGACAGGCAGGAAGGTGTCTGAAATCAATTCCAATGACCGCATAGCCTGACGTACCCGGTCTTCTTTTCCGGACAGCGCCATCCATCCGAATTTCATTCCCGGCAGGGCAAACATTTTCGAAAAACCGTTTAATGTGCAGACCAGCGGAGCCGCGCTGCCGACAGGCCGGGGCAACACTGCAGGCTGAAGCAGAAACTCGCTGAAAACTTCATCACTCACAATCGCCAGGTCGTGCCGGAACGCGATATCCGCCAGCCGGTGGATTTCATCGGACGATGCAACATGCCCGGTCGGATTATGCGGAGAGATCAGCACTATGGCCCGCGTTCGTGTGGAAATACCGGCTTCCAGGTACTCCATATCTATGGCCCAGTCATTTGCCTCATCGAGACGGTAGGGAACAAGTCTTACACCGCTGAGCAGAGCGATAAAGTCAAAAAGCGGATAGGAAGGCTGTGGGCAGAGAATTTCATCTCCCTCATCGGCCAGAAGCTTGAAGCAATACCAATAGGACAGGCTCGTTCCCGGGGTCAGCAGTACATTGTCGGAGTCTACGCAGAAGCCACGGCCACGGTAGTATTCCGAAACGCCTTCACGGGCCGGCTTTTGTCCGAAGGAGTCCGGCCGGTAAACCCGACTCTGACGGGATGCCTGAACAAGGATTTCCTCCAGACATTCCTGCGGAAATTCATACCCCTGTTGGTTGATATTGCCCGATATCAGGTCAATAACCGGGTACCCTTGTTTTTTCAGCCTATCACGGAGGCCGTAAAGGTCATTGGTTTCTCCATGAAGCTGCGATGCAATGCGGGAAAACATGAAATAAACCTATTAAAATTGAAGATTGAAAATAAAGATTGAACGTACACGTGATCCTTCAGTCTTCACCCCGACATTTCCACAGCAACTCGCTATCGGCACAATGCCCGGAAGCCCCAATTCTAGCAGCCCCTGGTAAAAGTACAATAGTAGGGGCGAACCTTGTGTTCGCCCCTCTCATCTCACTTGTTAATAATTCTGAGTTCTGGCTCTAGAGTTTGGAGTTTGGAGTTTGGGGGTTTGAACTTATAACTTCAAACAATACAAATTAATTAACATTACGATCAAACCCTGAAACCTGAACCTTGAACCCTGAACCCTGAACCTTGAACCCTGAACCAGGTCGCTTCCTAAACCGCGACGCGGGTGTGCTATTATCACGGGGACCGGTTAGGCGTTCAACGCGTAAGGAAAGTCAGGGATGAATATGCGCGATAGAACTATAAATGCTGATTTTGTTGAAACCGAATTGAGTGTTCGCTACGCGGAAACTGACCAGATGGGAATCGTCTACTACGCCAACTATCTTGTCTGGTTCGAAGTTGGCCGAGTTGCGTGGTGCAAGGCCAAGGGATTCCATTATGCAGAGATGGAGGCCAGGGACAAGTGTTTCATGGTGGTTGCTGAATCCGGATGCCGCTATAACGCTCCAGCACATTTCGGGGAGGACATCGTGATCAGGACCTTTCTGGCAAAAGCCAACGACCGGGTAATCCGTTACCGGTATGAAATTCGCAGGAAAGACAGCGGCCGGTTACTCGCAACCGGACATACGGCCCATGTCATAACAGACCCGGAATTCCGGCCCGCCCGTCTTCCCGAAAGTTACAGGAAATATTTCTCCCTCCCTCCAAGGGCATAAGCGCATTGCTTCTTTGAGGCTGTCGATGCGGGTAGTATATTGAAAACGTGAGTCATTCAGGAATTGCCCCGGTCCGCGTTCAGACGCACCTTGTGCAATGAATCCAGTTTCGAAGGTTAGGAAAGAATATGGACAGACCCGTAATACTCATCGTCAGAGACGGCTGGGGAATCAGTAATGTCGTCGAAGGAAATGCGGTCCTTGCCGCCAAAACACCCAACATGGACCGCTACGGCGGCAAATACCCCCGAGCTCTCCTCCAGTGTTCGGGAGAAGCCGTCGGACTGCCGAAAGGATACCAGGGCTCAAGCGAAGTGGGGCATCTGAATATGGGCGCCGGGAGGGTGGTTATCCAGGAACTGAAGCGAATCAACGATTCGCTCTCCACCGGAGAGGCCTTTAAAAAAGAGAAATGGCAAAATCTTATCCGGAACTGGCGCGACAACAATTCCAGGCTGCACCTCATGGGTTTGATTCAGGATGAAGGCGTCCATGCCCATCAGGACCACCTTTTCAGTTTCCTCCGGGAGGCACGATCGGCGTTCGGGAACGGGGAGATCATCGTTCACGCCTTTCTGGACGGCAGAGACACCCCTCCCAGAAGCGCTCCCGGATTCGTCGACGGTCTCGTGAGACATCTGGGAGAAGCCGGAAACGCCCGCATCGGCACAATCATGGGCAGGTATTACTCCATGGACCGTTCCAAAAGTTGGGCGCTCACGGGCCAGGCCTATGCATGCATTGTCAATGCGGAAGGGAGACGGGCGGAGGACGTCCCGCAGGCAATTCAAACATCCTACAACAACGACAGAACGCCGGACGGGGAAGAAATGTTTGACGAGTATATCCCTCCACACAGTATCGGGGATTACGACGGCGTCCGGGACGTCCTCCGCCCGTCTCCCTTCCGCATTGACAATGC
>JARRLM010000193.1:0-5294 GCA_037386985.1 Acidobacteriota bacterium
CCGGCGCCGGCCGCAGGCTGGATCGGGCTAAAGTCGAGGACTTCAAAACCAGGTTCTATCAGTTCGAAGGCTACAATCCTGAAAACGGCTACCCGACGCGCGAGACCCTCGAGAAGATGAATCTCGGGAAGGTTGCGGATTTGCTCGAAAGTAAAGGCAGGTTGGGCTGATTTACCTGGGCCATAATCACAGTTCGGCCCATTTGTAGTATGAAATATAAACCCCTGTGTGGCTGGCAGGAAGTGATCGGGATTTTACGCCCCGGCTATTTCCTGCCCGCTCCTACAGGGCCTGGATTCTCAACTATAAAGCCTTTCAATAACTTCTCTTAAAACTATATCGATAGGAACAGCAGCAACGGAATAAAGAGAGGGCTGTTGAATGTCGGAATCTGCATTTCCATCGTCGGACGTAGATGCACCTGAAGCGGTTGAAAGTTATTACCTTGAAACCATGGAGGGTTTATTCTTCGCAGTCAAGGGTCAGGAGCATCCTCCAGATCGGTGGATCTCTGTTCTGCGCTATGTTCCCGACAGCGATAGGGGTGAACGTGAAAAGAACGGATCGTTCTATAGCAGGCTATACAGTTTTAAAGAACAGGAACGGTGGATAGAAGAACATTGTCCACAGTATCGGGCATACGATCCGGTTTTTCAAACAACGCTTCAGAGTGTGCCCCGATCTCAGGTCAGAAACATTCACAATCCCCGGCAGAAACTTCACGAACTGACGCAGGCAACCGTTCGAGACGGACTTGAAGAAGATGTTGTCGCTTTCTCGGGTTTATTGGAGAAAGAAGCCCGTGTACGGGCATCTTCACTCGGAATTACCGGGTCTGTACTCATAGGCATGCACGCGGACCACTCTGATATAGACATTGTTGCATTCGGGGAAGATAGCAGTAGAAAAATACATCAAGCCCTCAGCAGGCTGCTTGCCGATCCGGGCTGTAAGGAATTGAGGCGGCTTGATGCAAACGGAATGAAAGAGCTTTATGCCCAGAGAATTGTCGATTCGAAAATGGAATATAGTGAGTTCGTACATCTGGAAAGGCGAAAAGTGAACCAGGGCACTTTTCGAGGACGTCCTTATTTTATCAGGTTTATAAAAGAGCCGTCTGGAGAGCCCGCTTACGGTCAATGCCGTTACAGCCCCAAGGGCCGGGAAAGGATTCAAGCGACTGTAGCGGGAGATCTTGAAGGAATTTTTACACCCTGCAGGTACGGTCTTGCCGGAGCTCAAACCTTGGGAGGAATGCCGCTGCCGGAAATGGATGAGATTGTTTCTTTCCGGGGCAGATTCTGCGAGCAGGCTCGAATCGGAGACCATATTCTGGCGACAGGCACTCTGGAACAGGTTCAAGACAGTCAGGGAGTTATCCACTACCGTCTGTTGCTGGGGAATTCTAGAGAAGATACAATGGTTGTGAGGAAATAGTATCGGAACGGAACACGTTCCCGTTGTATCCGGAATCGGCGCGTGGAAGGGGTGTTACACAGAAAATGGCAGTCATCACTGTTTCGGTAATCCTGGTAGCGGCCATAGTTTTGCTCGTAAGCGAGAAGCTGCCGACGGATCTTACGGCTATCGGCATCGTTGTGGTTCTCATGGTGACCGGCACGGTAAGTCCCGCCGAAGCCCTGGTAGGATTTTCAAATCCGGCCATTGTTACCGTTGCGGTTCTTTTTGTCGTCAGCCGTGCGCTCGTGCGCAGTGGTGCGCTTGATTTTATTACAGCGTCGGTGATGAAGTTTTCAAAGGGAAATCCCAGCCGGTTGCTTTTCCTGAGCCTGTTCCTGGTCGGAGGCTTTTCCTCCTTTCTGAACAACACTCCTGTTGTTGTGTTGTTTATCTCGATTACTATCGCCGTGTGCAGCGAGTACTCGTTAAGCCCGTCCAAGTTCCTTATGCCCATTTCCTTCGTTTCAATTCTTGCAGGGACAAGTACCTTGATCGGAACCTCCACGAATATCATCGTCAGTGATCTGGCGGTTCAGAACGGAATGCGCCCCATTGCCATGTTCGAAATGTCCCTCCTGGGGATACCGGTAGCAATGGCCGGCGCTGTTTATTTATACTTCTTTTCATCCCGAGTTCTCCCCTCCCACAAAGAACCGATCGGTGAAGTGAAAAGCCGGGTGAAAACGCGTTACATATCCGATTTGATTATCCCGGAAGACAGCCCTCTGGTAGGACAGCATGCAAGAAAAATTTTTAAGGAGCGGTTTCCGAATTTTGAACTCTTCCAGGTCTTCCGAGGCTACAAAATTCTCGATCTGGACCGGGATAAAGTGGTATTCAGGCACGGAGATGAAATTCTGGTCAAGGCTTCCGCGCAGCACATTGCGCAGATGCTGGACAGCCGTCAGGCAGTTCTGCCCTATGAAGACACTGAATCGGCCACACGACCGCACGACAGCAATTCAAGGATTTTGGAATTGCTGGTTCATCCGAATTCCGGTGCTATTGGCCAATCTATCAACGGGTTTATGGCGTCCCTCGATATTCACATCAGAGTGCTCGGCGTCAATCGCCACAGGAAGCATTACCCTGCAGGCAAAGTCCGTAACCTCCGCCTCGGCTTGGGGGATATAATTCTGGTGCATTTGCCGCTGAACCACCTTGAACAGATTCGTTCCACTGAAGAATTTGTTGTCATCGAGGATGTACACAAGTCGATCGTAAACCGTAAGAAAGCACCGCTGGCAATGAGCATCTTTTTGATGATGATCCTTGCGACGACTTTTGGAAGTGTCAATATCCTTGTTTCTTCCATGACAGCAATGCTCCTGATGATACTGACAGGATGCATCAGTCTCCGTGAAGCCTATCGATCCATCGAATCCAAGGTGTTGATTCTTATTATCGGCACGATCGCACTGGGGAATGCACTGTCAATTACAGGGGCGGCTGATTTGTACGCCCAGTTCCTGCTGAAGCCCTTCGTTGGGATGAGCCCCTATGTTGTGTTGAGCGTCTTCATTCTACTGACGAGCCTCCTGAGCCTGTTTCTCAGCAATAATTCCACGGCGGTGTTGCTTATGCCGATAGCGCTTTCGACGGCTGCGGTGCTCGAGGTTGATCCCATGGCGTTTATCATCGGCCTGTGTTTCGGCGCTTCGGCCTGTTATGCAACTCCCATCGGGTATCAGACCAATCTTCTTGTATACGTACCGGGCGGGTATGTTTTCAGGGACTACCTGAAACTTGGCATTCCGCTGTCTGTCGGCGTCTGGATCGTATCGTCTGTATTTGTTCCCCTGCTCTGGCCTTTTTAGGAGGAACTCTATAGAGATCTTTTAGGTTGATGTTCGATTAGGCCCTTCTGTTTTTGATGCCTCAGGGGTTGGCATGAGAGGAGGCGGCGATATCGTTTGGAAAGGCCGCTGAAGTTTTGCTTTAACGGATCTCCTCAGTTTTCTGAAAAGCCTGAACTGCAGGTCCTGTTCTGTTTTCTGCCACAACTCTTCAGACGGATAGGCGGCGACTTTCAGGCTTCCGCCCGCAATGGCATCATGGCCGCCTGCATTCCTGGGATTGTCAAAAACAGCCCGCAGCACTTCGCTGGCCTGGACGTTCGTTTTTGACGTGCGAAGAGAAACGTACAGCCTTCCGCGATAACGGCCGGTGCAGAAAGACCATTGCACTTTCTCGTACGTAAGAAGGAAATCCGCCATTTGCGAGACAAGATCGGGATTCTCTACGAAGCCGAGGTGTGAGACGAGCAGTCGCCTGTAAAAGATAGACCGGCTCAGAGCCCTGTGAAGCGTAAGAAAAAACCTTCTCGATCGGGTTGGATTCTGGATCTGGGCCAGCAGGCGTAGATCGCAATGGGATATGATAGAAAGATAGGTTTGAATGACGTCCGCTCTGTGAACCCTGTACAGCCCCAGGGTGTCCGATAGAACTCCGTACACAAGGGCTGTGGCGATTCTGGCCGGGATAGGATCTCCCTGCATCAGGATGGCTTTGGCTACAATGACACAGGTGGCACCGCATTCGGGATCGACAATAGCCAGTTCGGACGATGGCTTGACTGTCGATGCATGCTGGTCGAGGACAATGGTCGCTTTGCGCTTTTCCGGGAATGAATTGTTTTTAAACTCGGGCTGGGTGTCTACAAGCGCAATGTTCCGGTATTTCTTGAAATATTCCGGCCGTATCTTGTGCAGAGGTATCTTCAGGATTCGCACCATGGCCTTGTTTTCATTCCTTCCAATGACCCCGCCATAGGTAATGCTTGGAGTAATGTCAAAATATTGCTGGGCAAGATAAGCGAGAGACATTGCGGCAGCCAGGGCGTCCGGATCGGGGTAGTCGTGGGTCAGGATTAAAAGAGGGGACAAAGAATCCCGACGCCGTGAAAGGAAGTCCAGTAGCCTCTGTGCTTTACTTTCGATGATCTGGTCGTTCGTGTTCTTATTGGTCATGGAGTACCCGGCCTGTAATTTGAGTATGTCGCGCTTTATCTATATCACTTCCTTTTCAATAATACATACAGTGTATGTGTGTTAGCCTGGAATTTCACCAATTTACGAACATCCGGCTATAATAAACCCCTCTTGTGAAATTGGTGAAATTCCAGGCTGACACTATTTACGATGGAAATTTAATGTATCTTTGTGCCATCCTCGGTTCCCGTGAGACTGGGGCTAAAGGATAAGATATGAAGCATAAACGTATTGCATGGGCGATCACAGGTGCCGGACACTTCCTGCCGTTGGCGGCGCGGTTTTACAGCGGAGTTTACAAGGTATTCGTGATTGCGCCGGCCACATCAAATTCAGTGGCTAAATTCGTATGCGGCATTTCAGATACACTGGTAACGAATCTGTTCGCCCAGGCCGGTAAAGCCCGTGTGCCGATTGTAGTTTATCCGACCGATCTTGCCCCTGAAATACAGTCGTCCGGCCCTCATGGGGAAACGATACGCGTGTATGCCCGACCCAAAGACCTGGAAAACACCGAAACACTCAGGGGATTTGCCGGAACCAGAGTTGTCGATACCCGGGGGGAATTGATCCAATGCCTCGCTGCTTATTTGTAACCGGAAAACTGGCGGGACCATTCCTGCAAAAAACATTGGAAAAAATAGGGGACGATGCAGAATACGAGTGCGTGGTTCTTCCAATCTCGGTGGCGGCCCTGATGGATGTACGGTTTATTGCAAAGCAACTGACAGGTGAGATGGGTTGCGACTGGATCATGATTCCCGGCTTATGTTCCGGAGACCCCCGGATGATTGCCGACAAACTGGGCGTTGAAGTCGTTCGCGGCCCCAACTGTCTGAAAGA
>JARRLM010000194.1:0-7063 GCA_037386985.1 Acidobacteriota bacterium
CGAAAAGGGCTGCGATAACGGTGTATTTGCCGAGTTCCAGTTTCGATCCGAAGGCGCCGCCGACATAACGGCAGATCACGCGGACGTTGTTATAGGGAAGTTTCATCGTTCGGGCGAACTCCAGCATTGAGGCGTCGTAGACACCCTGGGTGGAGTCCCAGATGGTGATTTTGTCTCCGTCCCACTTCACGACGGATCCGTGGGCTTCAATCGGAACGTGTATCTGAACGCTGGTACGAAATGTCTGTTCCAGGACGACATCCGCCTCGGCGAAGCCCTTTTCTACATCCCCGCGATTGGACGGCATACCCCCACCCGTAGAGTTCCCGCTGTCGAACAGTTTGGGTGCGTCCGGTTCCAGGGCTTTTTCGGTATCGATGACAAAGGGAAGCACGTCGTATTCCACCTCGATCGTTTTCAGGGCATCCCATGCCTGGTAGGGAGTTTGTGCGGCCACGGCGGCTACTTCCTCCCCTTCATAGCGGCAGTGAGGATCAAACAGTTTGCTTTGGGCTCCTCCCATTCCGCCGTACCAGGGGATGTCTGTTCCCTGAGATTCTGCGGTGAGAACACCGACTACTCCGGGCATTTTCTCCGCCGCGGCAGTGTTCACCTTCTTTACCATTGCGTGGGCATGCGGACAGCGCAGGATGGCCGCATAGACCATGTTGGGCAGGATCACATCGTATGTGTACTCCGCCTTCCCGGACACGCGTTCGAACGCATCTGTACGGGGGAGCGTCTTCCCGACGATTTTTGTTTCTCTCCATACCGTCATTGTTCCATCCGGAGGCGCCGTGGGTTCAGAACTGTTGCGCAAGGACTCTTCCAGGTCTTCGTAGAATGCCATTATGCACCTCCCTCATTTTTAAGCCGGGATGCTTTTTCCGCAGCGCTGAAAATATTTTTGTACGCGCCGCAACGGCACAGGTTGCCGCTGACTCCCGAGCGTATCTGATCGATCGTCGGTTTAGGTGTGGAGCGCAGCAGGCCTTCGACAGCCATGATCTGTCCAGGAGTGCAGAATCCGCACTGGAAAGCGTCCTCTTCCATGAATGCCTGCTGTACGGGTCCGGGTTTATCCCCATCCAAAAGGCCCTCGACGGTCGTTATTTCGAGGCCTTCCGCTTCAACAGCCAGCGTCAGGCAGGAATATTGGGGTTTCCCGTCAATGAGCACGGTGCAGGCACCGCACTCGCCGCGTTCGCAGCCGATTTTGGTTCCGGTCAGTCCCAGAACCTCGCGCAGAACATACGCCAGCGACCAACGCGGCTCCACCAGGACTTTCCTTTTTGAGCCGTTGATGCGGAGCTCGATGGTGGCTGTCGTGCCGGTTGCCTCGATTTCCTGAGCCCGTGCGGGCGCCGCGTCTTTGAGCGACACCGCCACGACGGCGCCGGCACTCACAGAACTCAGGAAGCCGCGGCGGCTCAAGCCTTGTTTCAATTCGTCTTTCTTGTTTTTGGGGTCCTCGGACATGGCAATCCTCCATTATTGCCGCCGCGCAGTGTTGGTCGATGCAGACCGATGGGAGTGTGCACGGCTCTTTAGATTAAGGCGCCAATTCTAACACAATTATTCAATGATATGTTGTGGTCTGTTCCCAAACTGGTAAGATAGGCGGGGTAACGACTGTTAAACTTGATGCGGGAGTATTTGAATGGTACGTGTGCATAACTTCAGTGCGGGACCTGCCGCTATGCCTTTGGCGGTTCTTGAAAAAGCTCAATCAGAATTATTGGACCTGGATGGATCCGGCATGTCCGTTATGGAATTGTCTCATCGATCCAAGGAGTTTCAGGCAGTCATCGATGGGGCGGAGTCCGGTATCCGCCGCCTTTTGGACGTTTCGGAGGACTATGCCGTTCTCTTCCTTCAGGGAGGCGCCAGCCTTCAATTCGGCATGATCCCCATGAATATCCGGCGGCCCGGGAAAAGTGCAGATTACGTGGATACCGGCAGCTGGGCATCCAAGGCAATCAAAGAGGCTATGTTGACGGGTGCTACGAAGGTACTCTGGAGCGGTAAAACGGACAAATACACAAAAATTCCGAAGGCCGGGGATCTTAAAATATCGTCCGATGCCGAATATGTTCATATCTGCTCGAACGAAACCATCGGCGGTATCCGCTGGGCCCGGTTTCCTGAAACGAGTGTCCCGCTGGTTGCGGATATGTCCAGTGAAATTTTTTCCAGGCCGATCGATGTGAGTCGTTTCGGACTCATCTATGCCGGCGCTCAGAAAAACCTGGGGCCCTCCGGACTGGCTGTCATAATTATCCGGAAAGACCTTGCAGAACGGGCTTCGGAAAATGTGCCCATCTTTATGCGCTACTCCACGCATATAGAAAGCGGAAGCCTCTACAACACGCCGAATACCTGGGCCGTGTACATGGTGAAGCTGGTCTGTGAATGGGTGGAGTCCAACGGCGGTGTTGCCGCATATCAGAAAATGAGCGAGGAGAAAGCCGCCAAGCTGTATGACCTGATCGATGAGAGCGATTTCTGGAACTCCCCGGTTGAAAAGGAGAGCCGCTCGGTAATGAATGTGGTCTGGCGGCTGTCGAGTGAAGAATTGGAAGCGGAGTTTGTAAAACAGGCAAAAGAGGCCGGTTTTATCGGCCTGAAAGGGCACCGTTCGGTGGGAGGCATCCGCGCCAGTATCTATAATGCGGTAACCATGGAGTCCGTGGAAGCCCTGGTTTCCTTCATGAAGGAATTCGAACAGAAAAACGGGTAACGCAAAGGCGCAAAGCTTTAAAAACAAAAGCATAACGCAAGGGCGCATAGAAATTACAACTATCTCCTGTGCGCCCCTTGACAAACTCCAAACTCAGAACTCCAAACTCAGAATTCAGAAGCCAAGAGTCAGGAGCCAGAACTCCAAACTTCAAACTTGAAGTGAGATCCTGGACACCCATTGTTTTGAGACCATGGCTGATCCAAAAGAATTGCTGTGCCGGCTGGAAGCGGCAGCGAAATCCCGAATCCGGGTGGCTTGATCGTCAGCGACAGTTGGGCACATTTAGGTAAACAAACTAATCGCGACTTTTGCGTGTTAAGGGGGGCTTAACAGTATGGGAGGGTGAATCAAATAGGTGAACGTCTCTCCGGTTGATGGGAAATCTCCACTTTGGAGAGTCCTAGATCCTTGATGAAGATATGCCTAATTCTTCAGGCTTTTCACATGCGCAGCGATAGCCTGAGCCTGAGTTTTGTCGATACCGTCAACCGGATTGGCATGGATCGTTTTCTCCTCGTCACCCTTTGTGATGTAGGCGGTCAATTGCTCTACGGTCATTGAGGTTCCACTGATCTTCGGCATTTCGGCATCAGGCATTCCTTCCCCTTTGGTTCCATGGCACATTGCGCAATTGGCTTCATAAAGAGCGGCTCCATCTTCCGCCGCCCATAAAAAAGATCGAAATTGTCAGAACAAACGCAGTTATTATCAAAATGCAAACACCTTTCATTCACTTTACTCCTTTTCTTGAAACAACATAAAACCGACACCAAGTTCAGAGGCGCTTCAACCCGCAGATTTCCCGGAAGCGTCCCTTATATTGCAGTGAGTATTTTAAAGAATCCAAATCCCGTTTTCTGTGTCAGCTGTTACAAGCTTCAAGTTTTACGGAATTGATGGATGAGATCCTGGACACCCATGGTTTTGGGACCAGGACGATCTGAGATAAATTAAAGATTTATATGGTATTTATTAAAAATCCGCTAGAACTGTCGTGATGCCTTCTTACTCAAAATAGAGCTGATATTCTGAGGTTCGGATCGGGAATTAAAACGGTAAACCTTCCTCTCTGCGAACGCCTGTTTGGCGAGAACTGCCTGAAATAATCCGATAAACCTCTTGACACAGTAACAGTGACTATATATTGTACTATCAATACTAGTACAAATAGGACTGAGGATATGCGATTCAACATCAACCCGTCTTCAGCCGAACCGATTTACGCCCAGATCACGCGGCAGGCACGAGAGGCAGTGGCACGAGGTACACTGCGCGCGGGCGATCAACTGCCGACCGTGCGTGAGTTGGCGCTTGAGCTGGTCATCAATCCCAACACCATTGCAGCGGCGTACCGAGAAATGGAGCGTATCGGTCTGGTCCACACCCGACGCGGGCGCGGCACATTCGTCGCCGAAATCCAGTCTCCCGCTTCCCCCGGGGAGCGCCGCCATCATCTGCAGAAGCATGTGGACGCACTCCTGACCGAGGCGACGCTTTTGGGCCTGAGCGAGGAGGAGACACTCGACGCTGTTCGTACCGTAGCCGGAAAGTACTTATTGAGGGAGACGAAGAAAAATGGGTGAATATGTGATTGAGGCCCATGGCCTGACAAAATACTTCGGGAGCGAGAAGGTGGTGGATACCCTGGAGCTGGCCGTTCCGCGCGGGACAGTCTACGGCTTCCTTGGACGCAACGGAGCCGGCAAGACCACGACCATCCGCATGTTGCTTGGCCTGCTGCACGCCACCCGTGGACACTGCGCACTGCTGGGATGTGATTCAGAAGAACTTACACCACCCATCAAGGCTCGCATCGGTTACCTGGCTGAGGGGCATCACCTCATCAGTTGGATGAACATCGGCAAACACGCTGAGTTCCTGCGCTCGTATTACAAAGCATGGGATCAAACATGGTTCAACGATACGATTGAGCGCTTCGGTCTCGACCCAAAGAAGAAAATTACATCCCTCCTACTCATCATGGACGACCCCACGCTCGGCCTGGATCCGGTGGTCCGTTATGATGTGCTCGAGTCCATCGTTACTATGATACAGAAGGAGTCATGTACCGTCTTCTTCAGCTCGCACAACCTCGCCGATGTTGAACGCGTGGCTGACCGCATTGGAATTATAGAAGCCGGCGTGCTTCGATCCGACTGCCCATTGACAACTTTTAAGGATAGTGTGCGACGCGTTCGATGCCTCTTCCGCAACGGGCAACGTCCCGAGTTGGCGTTACCGGGTCTACTGCGCGTGAGCTGGCTGCAGAACGAGGCGTGTGTGACGCTGGCAAGGTTCGAGGAACACCGACTCGACGAGCTTAAAGCCCTCGGCGCCGACGAAGTCGAGATTCTCGACGCTAGTCTCGAAGAACTCTTCATTGACTACACCACACCCTTGAGCGGGAGGAAGTGAGCATGTGGACAATAATCAAGAAGGAATGGCGGGAAAATGTCCTTTTCATTGCGTCGGCGTTTGTCATTGTTCTGTTCGTGCTGGACTACACTGCCTATGTGCACTACAACTGGTCGCTTCTCGGGATCTCATCATTCCTGCTGAGCGAACAATCCCTCATCTATCCTTCTCAGTATTGGCAGACACCCCCCACCCTGGAAACCGCGTGGATGCCTCTGTGTGTAATTGCGGCGTTCCTTTTGGGGCTGCGGCAGATCTACACGGAAGATGCCCATCATACGTGGGCGCTGCTGGTCCAGCTTCCCATGAGGCGGGAGAAGATACTGTATGCAAAATTTTTTGCGGGACTTACGCTCTTAGCCGCTATCTTTCTCCCAGCCGGACTGCTGATTGTCTTGAGGTTGAGTACTCCGGGTGTATGGCCGGGACCGGTGTACTTGATAGGATTTCTGCCGCTTCTGCTGCATTTACTGGCAGCGCTGGTGTGTTACCTCATCATTTTCCTGACCGCCCTGGCGCCGCTGCGGTGGTTCGGAACCCGTTTGCTTATCCCCTTCGCAGCTATGCCCGGGCTGTTGCTGGCGCAGGTATTAATTGATCGGTTTCGAGTCTATGAAGCACCGACATTAGGTAACTTTGGGCTGTTTCTGGAGCGGGCGTTTAGTATTCCGTTTCAAGTCTTTGAAGAACCGGTATATGGAAACAATACCCATATCTGGATCTTTTTGGGAATCACATTACTTGTTGCAGTGATGGGTCTCTGGGCGCTTCGCTCTGTCGCGCGCACACGAGAATATTGAGGGAACACCGATGAAACCAACAAGAAAATCATCTATGGCACTGAAATTTCTCCGTTTCTTTGTAGCGTTTTTCCTCTTTATGTTCGTTTTTATAGCCCTTTCTCCATATCTCGAGGGATGGCGAGATGTTACGCAGAATAGATTCTTGGACGCTAAGATATCCTCAAACGGCCGGGTAACTTATCTTGTCGGTATCTATTCCGGGGCAAGGACAGGGATCTGGGAGTTCGATGAAACGCTAGTACAGCCACTGCGAAAACAAAATATAAGGAGAACGATCGAGTCTAATAGTCAGAGTATAAGGATCACACCGGTCAACGTCAAAAACCTAGAGCATAATTCGTACAAGGTCGAGTTCATAACCGGGCCTGACAATGAGGGCCCGATCATCTGGTGGAATGGGCCGGCCGGTCAAGTGGATTTGTATGACCATATTACTCATATGCGTGAGGCTTCATTGGGTCCGTCCGGCCAATCTGTCAAGGCCCCTGACCGTCCTGAAGACCGATTCGACGTTCTGCACAAACAGAGTCGGGTACAGTACATCATAACTCCAGAGGGCATCTACAATCTATGGGAGAGATTACCTGATATCAGAACAAAGCTTGTGTATAGGGGATCTTGCGAGGGGTTTGGGCAGGGATACTTAAGACATTGGAAAAAGCGAGTCATACTGATCGTTAACGAGAACACGCTCTCCGTGCACGACACAGCAGGCGGCTTATTGCGGGATATCAAGCTTCCGGAAATTGTTTCGGCTTTGCTCAACGGAGGCGATGTGTCGTTCATCTTATTTGACAACGGTAAGATGGCTATTCATGGCAGCAATAAGAGTTGGAATAAAAAGACCATCCTGCTTCTCGAGGAGGATGGTACGCTCGAGCGGCAAGTGGATTACGATATCGATGAGATCAACAAGACTCTCAACGAAGGCGCAGGCCGAACCAGGATCCTGTGTCCCACTCTAATACCACCGATACCCGTGTCCGGATTCATGGAGAGGCTGGCATTGGTCCAGAGCATAGCTCTGTCGCTCGTTCTGGCAACCGTGGTCTTATGGCGTCAGACACGGCGCGAAGGCCGTGGCAAGCTGCGTGTGGCCTGG
>JARRLM010000195.1:0-4713 GCA_037386985.1 Acidobacteriota bacterium
GACAAGGGTAAAGCAGCCATGGACTGGGACCGAAAATGGCACGCGCCCGGAGCCAAAAGGCTTGCCAATGGAAGGATGCACGGTTTGGGATTCATGTCCATTAATCAATGGGAATGGGTTGCGGGCGGCAGAATGGCATGTTTGAATCTCCGCGACGGAAAAGTCGCTATCGTGGGATTGCGTTCCGATCCGGGAATGGATTCAACGTCCGGCTTTCGCCAGTGCGTGGCGGCCGAAATGGGACTGAAATACGAAGATACGGTTATTCATCAACATCGATCCGCCAACAGCATGTTCCAATTTGCCCTTCCAGGCGGTTCTCAGGGCACCATCACTACCGTGCCTCAATTAATAGTCGCTGCCAGGGAGTTGAAACAGAGAATCCTGCAGGCTGCCATAACACCCCGCCCGGCTGCCATGATGTTTCCGGCGCAACCCGCCATGTTCCCGGGTAAAAAGCCGGAGGATCTCGATATCGTAGACAGCATAGTCTTCGAGAAAGCAAATCCCAGCAATAAAAAATCAATAACCGAGGTGTTCGGCTCTCCAGGATTATCCGACGATTCGGGCATTGCCCATCCCCCTGCCGGTACGGTATCGGGATTGACTTCCGATGGGAAGCCGGACTCGAAAAACTACATCATGTCCAGGCAAGCCCATTTCATAGAACTGGAGGTGGATACAGAAACCGGACAGATTGAAATAACCAATGCGGTTTGCGTCAACGACATAGGCCATGCCTTTAATCCCGCAGGCGCCATGGGACAGCAGTATGGCGGCGCCGTCATGGGATTTGGCCGGAGCGCAACCGAAGAGAAGGTCTATTGTCCGGAGACCGGTGTGGGTTTGAATTTCGATAATATCGGTTACAACATCGGGACGATGAATGACTTTGCACCCGTCCAATGCATCCTTAACGAAAGCCATTTGGGATATTCCGCCTATGGCGCCTATGGTATTGGGGAAAACATCGGCGCCAGCCTCGCCGGAATCACTTCTTCCGCCATATACAATGCAACAGGCAAATGGGTCCTGGACTATCCCACCACTCCCGACAGAGTGCTCAAAGCTCTGGGCAAGATATAATCGGATTAATAATGAGAATATGGACAGGCTTTGCAAAAATCGGCAATCCCAGCATAAAAGGGCTCATCGAATGGCCGTCCTGGGAACCTGCCGCCGACGAATACCTGCTGATTGCGATCCCCTTCAGATAAACCCGGGATACTCAAACCTCCTGAAAATACAGGCGGACACGTCGACATAGAGTATTTTTTAGCCTTGACAATTTTCCCGGAACGGAATGAAATCGATTTTATCTGACGCCAGCTTTCCCAGGAAGGCCATGTCGGCATTCTGAGTAAACTCTAAAAATGATTGATGGAAAGTATTATGGGTAAAAGATGCTTGATCACATATTCTTCAATTACGGGCCACACGGAAAAAGTAGCCCTTGCTTTCAAAGAAACATTCGAAAAGTACGGCTGGCAATGCGACATTTTCAAAGTTCGTAAAAATGCCGAAGATATTCTAAGGCCTCCTGTTAACATGCGCTCCTATGATTTTATCTGTGCCGGCTCCGGTCTCAGGGCGCATCTGCCCTACAATGAAATCCTGAATATGTTAAGAGGCTTCAGAACGGGAATGGATCCAAGAATAACCTTGCGGTTCAGGGATGAAACCATCCCCTATATTTCAGAACCGGTGCCGGAGATACCCCCTCATAAAAGCCCGAAGACTGATCATGGAAAAATTATTCTGGGTCCCGATTCCCCCAAAGCAGTTGTTTTCATCACCTATGCCGGATATGAATTCGGTCCCAAAGAAGCGGATCCCGCGGCACTGCTGCTGGCATTGGAATTAGAGCACATAGGATTTCAATATATCGGCCGTTTTTGCTGCCCCGGCCAATATGTCGATGATCCTATGCCCCGAACTTTCCACGGGGACATCCGGAACCGGCCTGATGAAAGAGACTTGCTTAAAGCGCAAATGTTTATAGAAGAAAAGCTTGAGGAAATAGCCGACCGGACGAAATAATCCGGGTTAAAAAGGAGAGCCTGAACGCAATGGGTGTCATCAATTCGAAATCCGTATCCGGACGGCAGCCTGTACCTTCAGGAGACGGAAAAACAGTTTCAACCAGGATAGGATTCCTGCCTCCATTGAAAGCGCCGCCGGTCCGGAAAAGAAAAGACATAATTCCGGAAAGGAAATATGCTTTCGAGTTGCCGCCCGATCCGGTTCCATCCGGCGATATCAAAAAACATATAGATACGGAAATAGTGGTGGTAGGCGCCGGAATAGCCGGGTTGAGCGCCGCTCTTTCCGCGGCGGAAGAGGGAGCCGAGACTGTCTTGTTGGAAAAAACGGCGACAGTCCAGGCCCGCGGCCACGATAACGCTTTTATCGGCAGCCGGCTTCATGAGAAGCTGGGAATAGAAATCGATAAGGACGAAATCATACTCAATCTCATGAAATACGGATCAAACAAGCCGGATCAGAGATTGATACGAATGTGGGCAGAGGAGAGCGGCAAAACCGCGGATTGGCTGATGGATATGACGGATGCCGCCGGTCTCGAGGTGATTATAAATCAGTATCCTCCGCCGCCGGCGTTCAATAACGCAACGGTATATTATCCCCAATACCAGGTCACGCACCATTACCGGAACGAGCGTCCTGTGGCAAAATGCCTGATGGACAATGCCTTGAAGAAAGGCGTCGTCGCTCATTTCCGGATCCGCGTAAAACAGCTGTTGCGAAAAAGAAAAGGTCGCGTTACCGGAGTCATCGCCCAAAATGAGGCTGGAGAATATCTGCAGTTCAATGCCTCCAAAGCCATCATACTCTGCACGGGAGATTACGGGAACAACCCCGAAATGATGGCCAGATACTGTCCCCAATCTTCGTATCTTGCGCCGATGATTGCCACTTCGACCGGAGACGGGCATAGGATGGCCCTATGGATCGGTGCGGTAATGGAGCCGGGACCGCATACGCCGATGATACACGGTCCCGCGGGTCCTCTTCTGAGTTCCTCCTTTCTGCAGGTGAATCTCCTGGGAGAAAGATTTCAAAATGAAGACGTGCCGATCCAGAGCAATGTGAATGCCGTCGAGCGGCAGCCCGGCAGGATGGCCTGGCAGGTATTCGACTCCAAGTATCCGAAGGAACTCCCCCTGCATGGGATAGGCCTTGGGAAAATCATTTTTGCCACCGAAAAAATCCGGCAGGAAGTGGCCAAAGCCGCATTAAGGGCCAATTCAATCGAAGAGTTGGCCGCCGGAATGAAACTGCCTGCAGAAACGTTCAAAGCTACTGTAAAGAGGTATAATAAACTGGCTCGCATGGGGAAGGACCTCGATTTTGGGAAAAGGCCCGACCGCATGTCCCCTATCGACAGGCCGCCGTACTATGCCGGCAAAAGCGGCTTTTCCCTGCTTACCGTACTGGGCGGTCTGAATATCAATCGGAAGCTGCAGCCGCTGGATAAAAACTGGAATGCAATTCCCGGGATTTATCTCGCTGGAAATACCATGGGCGGCCGATTCGCGGGCGACTATCCGACCATGTGTCCCGGGCTCAGCCACGGAATGGCCATACACTTCGGACGAACCGCCGGTTTGAACGCCGCTGCGCAAAAGTGATCTGAATTCCCCACACATTCTGCAGAAAGGCATAATTATGAAATGGTTCGCAATGATCATGGTGACACTGGCTGTTCTTTTGGGTCAGACGTGTGCGCAGCAAAACGCACCGCCGACCGGCGCCATTGTTGTGAGAGAACCCGTGTTTCAGACAACCGGGCCTTACAGGGTGCAGGAGATGATGGAGCCGTCGCTTGCCCGACATACCGTGTACCGGCCCGTCGATCTCAAAGCCGTCAAAGAGAAGCTGCCTATTGTAGCGTTCGGCAATGGCGGGTGTTTTATGATCGGTAATGCGTTTGAAACATATCTGACGGAGATTGCCTCCTACGGCTTCCTGGTCATCGCGAATGGGCCGATTCAGCCAACGTTTGTGCCGGAGGGACGGCCGACCGCGAACGGGACTGCGCAGGGTCCGCCGCCGGATGCGGTTGTGAACGAACTGAGCCCCGAACGCTCGAAGACCAGTTACCTTTTCGAGGCTATCGATTGGGCCGTGGCCCAGAGCAAAGATCCTGAAAGCCCGTACTACGGCAGGATTGCGAATGACATGATTGCCGTATCCGGTCAGTCCTGTGGAGGCCTGGAAGCGCAGGTTGCCGCGACAGATCCGCGGATTAAGACAGCCATCATCTTCAATAGCGGCGTATTTCGTGGAGCGCAACCGGAAATTCCAATGAGGGGCTCGAACGGCGAATCCTTCACCTATATTATGCCGGGAACAGAGGAGACGCTGAAAAAGCTGCATACGCCTGTGATCTACCTGATGGGCGGCGAAAAGGACATTGCATACCAGAACTCCGAGATCGACTATGGGCAAATAGAAGGCATTCCGCTGTTCAACGCAAACCTGGACAACGTGGGCCATAACGGGTCACTGGGTAAGCCTTTCGGGGGAAAGATGGCTCAGGCGGCGCGGCTGTGGCTGCAGTGGCAGTTGAAGGGCGACACGGAAGCCGGCAAGGCTTTCGTGGGCCCGGACTGCACACTCTGCCGGGATCCCGAATGGGTAGTGAAAAAGAAGAATATGAAGTAAAGAAAAAGCTCGGGCGGAAAATCAGGC